>NZ_DLSO01000010.1:0-50262 GCF_002500165.1 Gordonia sp. UBA7860
ACTGTGGCTCATCGCCGCGATCGAGCACTACACCGCGATCCTCGGCGATTTCGCGCTCAACAACACGTGGACCGAGGTCGGTGCCGATCCGACGATGTCGGACCTGTTCACCTGGCACGGAGCCGAGGAGGTCGAGCACCGGGCCGTCGCACACGACGTCGCGGTCTACTTCGGTGACAGCTACCTCCGACGCGGCCGGGCAATGCTGATCGCACTGCCCACCCTGCTACTCCTACTGTTCCGAGGCTTCCGGTTCATCACCCATCAGGACCCGGCGATCAAGCACAACAACTACTTCTACCGCCAGTACCACTACGCACGTGGCGTGCGAGCGGGCGTTCTCCCGACGATCCGCAGCGTGCTCTTCGCAACGGCGAGCTACTTCAGACCGGGCTTTCATCCCAACGAAATCGGTTCGACCGCACAGGCTGTCGCCTACCTGGCGTCCTCGCCCGCAGCACGAAACGCTTCCTGAGTACACCTGGAACACGCCATGAATCAACGGGCACACCCACACACCACCGAGATGACCTCGGTGCCGCCGCATCTCTACGGACGATGGCGCCATGATCCCCTGATGACCTTTGGCACCGTGCTGTCCAAGACGTGGTTGCCGTTCTGGCGCCCGTTCTCGCCACTGCGGTCGACGGCCGAGAATGACGGTGTCACCACGCTGCGCATTGTGGGACGAGAGGTCGTCGCGCAAGACGAGAACGTCGTCGCACTGACGTTCGCCGGACTCGACGACCAGCTCCTCGAAAGATGGCATGCCGGAGCACATCTCGACCTCCTGCTGCCGTCGGGCAGAATGCGCGAGTACTCACTCTGCGGCGACCCCGCCGATAGACACACCTACCGAATCGCCGTGCGGCGCATCCCCGACGGTGGAGGCGGTTCGGTCGAGGTACACGACACCCTGCGCGTGGGCGACACGATCCGGATCAAGGGGCCGCGCAATGCTTTTCCGATCGCATTGCCCGGCTACGGATCGCAAGCCCGCTCACTCCGCTTTGTTGCCGCGGGCATCGGTATCACGCCGATCCTGCCCATGCTGGCGGCGGCCGAGCGCCTCGGTCTCGACTGGTCGATGATCTACACCGGTCGCAGCATGGACTCGATCCCGTTCCGCGACGAGGTTGCGCGATTCGGCGACAAGATCACCATCCGCACCGACGACGAGCACGGTCTGCCGAGCATGGAGGAGTTGCTCGGACCGATCGACCCCCAGACCGGAAGGACCCCATCAGGTCTCGCGGTCTACTGCTGCGGTCCGGTACCGATGTTGGAATCGTTGCGGCGCCATCTACACGACCGCCCTGACATCGAGCTGCACTACGAGCGTTTCAGTCCGCCGCCGGTGGAGAACGGTCGTCCATTCACCGTGACGATCGAGTCGACCGGACAGGAGATCGACGTCGCGGCAGACGAGACCTTGCTGAGCGCGCTCCGCAAAGAGGTTCCGTCAGTGCCGCATTCATGCCGCCAGGGTTTCTGTGGCACATGCAAGATCAGGACGTTGTCGGGGGCAATCGACCACCGCGACAACATCCTGACCGAGCCGGAGCGCGCAGCGGGCTCCATCCTCACCTGCGTATCACGCGCCGGTGGCGATCACCTGACCGTCGACCTCTGAGTGCGCGTCCGGCGTGAGTTCGACGCCGCGCGAGTGACTTTCGCCGCGCAGTAGAATCGCAGCGGCAACGGCAGCCACGGCTGTCACCGCAACCGCCACCCACACCGCACTGTGCAGCCCTTCGACGAAGACTTCCTGCACGGCGATGGTCATACGGCCGGAGATCGACTCAGGGGCGCGGGCGGCGACCTCCGCTCCGCCCATCACCGACCGTTCGGACATCTCGGCAATCTGACGCGGAAGTCCAAGTGCGTTAATTCTTTCCGATACGGACGACGCATACACCGACGTGAGGACCGAGCCGAGTACAGCCACGCCCAGTGTTCCACCGATCTCACGCGTCGTGTCGTTGACGGCGCTACCGGCACCTGCCTGCTCCGGTCGCAGCGAGCTCATGATCACGTGCGTACACGGACCCGTGATAGCGGCGAGGCCCGCAGCCATCAGCGCCATCGACCAGATGATGAGTTCCCAATAACCCGACATCCGTGACGAGATCTCCACCAGCGCAAAGCCTGCCGACATCAGGACAGCTCCCGAGGTCACCACCCAGCGGGGCCCGAATCGGTGTGCCAGCGCCATGGCAACCGGGGAGCAAACCGCGGTCACAAGCGCGAAAGGCAGTGTGCGCAGGCCCGCTTCGAACGGCCCGTATCCCTTCACCGCCTGGAAGAACTGGGTGATCAGGAAGATGAAACCGAACAGCGAGAAGAACGCGACAGCGACCATTCCCGCTGCTGCAGCAAACCTGCGGTTGGTGAACAGCGCGACGTCGAGGATCGGGTGCGCCACCACGAGTTCACGCCACATGAAGAGTCCGATGACCGCACTCGCCACAACTAGGCCCACGATGGTTCGTGCATCGGTCCACCCGTGGTGAGGGCCTTCGATCACCGAATAGGTCAGCAGTCCGAGTCCGACGACCGACAGCACCAGGCCGATGACGTCGAACCGCGACACCGATTCCGGGCGCGTACCGGGCACCACCGCGAGTACTGCGATTGCGGTCACCGCCGCGATGGGCAGGCTGACCCAGAACACCGACGCCCACGAGTAGTGCTCGAGCAGCCACCCTCCGAGGACTGGTCCGATCGCCACGGCGACCCCCGATGTCGCACCCCAGATACCGACCGCCGTGGCACGTTGCTTGCCTTCCGGGAAGATCGCGACGATCAGAGCAAGCGTCGCGGGAAAGACCAGCGCCGCGAACACCCCAAGACCCGCACGCGCAGCAATCAGTTGACCAAGCGTGTTCGACGACGCCGCCAGGGCCGACACCCCGGCGAAGCCCGCGAGACCCACCAGGAGCATCCGGCGATGCCCGAACCGGTCGCCGAGGTAGCCGCCGGTGAGAAGCAACCCGGCGAAGACGAGCGTGTACGCGTCGACGATCCATTGCAGTCCCGAGATCCCCGCCCCGAGATCGCGCGACATGGTCGGCAACGCGACGTTGACGATCGTGTTGTCGACCATCACCAAGAGCTCAGCCAAACACAGCGCACACAGCGCCAACCAGCGAGAACGCATGCGACTCCCCTTCGATGTGGATTGCTGTTCTACTGTTGTAGAACAGTGTTCTTAACTAGAAGAACACCGTTCTAGTAGGTTGTCAATATGGCTTCTTCACGAGGTACGCGTCGTACCCCGGCGACCGAGGTACGCACGAATCTCATCGCGTCCGGGCGTCGGATCCTGGAACGAGACGGAGTCGCCGGACTCACCGTTCGGGCGGTCGCCACCGATGCCGACGTCGCACCCATGGGGGTCTACAACCACTTCGACGGCAAGGAAGGGTTACTCGACGCCCTGGTCAGCGACGCCTTTGTCGAGTTCGCGCGCATGATCGACGTGACAGACGACGACGCCCGAGAGAGGTTGGCGCACAGCGGCAGGGCGTACCGGGAGTTCGCGCGGCGCTACCCGGTCGCGTACTCGCTGATGTTCTCGCGCGAGCACCATCCCGACTCCGACGTCGCCGACCACGCCTTCGCGGTCCTGACCGACCACATCAGATACGGCCAGAACGCGGGACTACTCATGAAGATCGATCCGTACCAGGCGACGATGCAGGTCTGGAGCTGCGTTCACGGTGCGGTCTCGTTGGAGTTGGCGGGCACCCATCCCCCGACGATCGATCCCACGGAGAACTACGAGCACGTCTTGGCCATGGTGGTCCGCGGTCTGAGCTCGTGATGCGAGAATGAGCGCGATGAGCAGCGACGAGAAGGCCACCAACGAATACCGGATCGATGATCTGGCACGGGTTGCCGGGACCACCACACGCAACGTCCGCGGATATCAGGATCGCGGACTGTTGCCCAGGCCACTGCGCCGGGGACGGATCGCGATCTACACCGACCTCCACCTCGATCGCCTCAGAGTGATCAACGATCTGCTCCGTCGCGGATTCACCATCCGGCACATCGGCGAATTCCTCACCGGAATCCAGCGCGGCGACGACCTCGCCGACGTCCTCGGACTTCGCGAGGTGGTTGCCGCCCCATGGGGTAACACGACGAAGACCTCGGTCAGCGCCGATGAACTGCGCGAGTTGCTCAACAACAGCAACCCCGCGTACTTCACGCGATTGATCGACCTCGGATTGATCAGGCCAGAGGGGACAGCGAATCCCCCGACGTCGTTCACGGTGCTCGACCAGGACACCATCGACGCATATGCCCGCCTCGTCCGGCGCGGTCTGACGCTGAATTCGATTCTCTCCGTCCACGAGAACCTCAGTACGCAGATGGATTCGGTTGCGGAGGCACTTATTTCGGCTGGACGCGGGACGATCGCCGAGGAGTACAAGGACGGTTGGATACCGCAGACCCCGGCCGAAGCAGATTGGGTGCGTGATCTTCTCGTCGAATTCAGAAGAGCGGGTTCGACGATCGCGCACAACGCCCTCGACCGCGCACTCGATCGCGACATGGCTCGTCAGCTCGACGATTATCTCGCCATCGCCGACGACTCCGTCGATCAAGATCCACTCGACCTCCGGGGAGAACGTCAGAGCCCGCCCGCCAAGGGACGAAAGCGATCAGGGAACGACGATCGGCGGCAATCCTCCGGGTAGCGGAATGACCGCTCGCGGTTTGGGTTTCGGCCGAGCATTGCTGCGCGGGCGCGGCTGTTCTGCGCGCTGCGACTCCTCGGTCCGCGGGGGCGGCGGAGGCGGCGGCACGTAGGTGGCAGCGGGTGCGCGGGCCTCGTTGAGGTCGGCGAGGTCTGCGTACAACTGTGTTGTCGTCGAACTGTGCGTCGCTGTGACGGGACTCGACGCCGATGGCGACGCGGAACCGCCGCTGAGCCCAAGTGCGGTGGCAGCCAACGCAACTCCGACGACGCCGAGCGCTCCGACACCGATCAGGATCTTCTTCCGACCGCGCCGCGCCGGCGCATCAACCGCTGCCCCACCGACCGCTGTCTCGTCAACCGCCGTCTCGTCAACCGCTGCGGCGTCGTGGCCGCGAGGCTCGATTCCGGGCGATATCGGAACGAAGCCGTCAGCCGGATAAAAGTCTTCGACGTTGTACTGGAAACCGGCGTTGTGCTGAAAACCGACGTTGTACTGGAAACCGGCGTTGTGCTGAAAACCGACGTTGTGCGCAAGACCGGCGTTGTGCGCAAGAGTGGCGGTCGGCAGATAGGCGGGCGCCGACTGATCGGAGTATGCGAGCCGGATTGGCTCGATCCGATCGGTCACGTCGAACTCGTTGTCGACGGATCGCCGCGGCGGGTCGAGCGGTGGTTGCTGCCGGCCTGCTTCTACAAACGAATCGCCAGGGACTTCCGCACCGGCGCCGCCCTGAACATCTGCGACCGGGTCGGCGGCTACGTCCGCGACGGAGTCTTCAGCCACCTCCGCGACCGTCTCGCGGTGGACCTCGACGTGGTCGGTGGTCTGGGCCACGGGTTCGGGCTGCCGTGCCGCGGTTGGCTCCTGCTCGGCGGCGACGTCGTGCAGCGCCAGCGTGACGTCGTCGAGAACCACGATCGGGACGTCGGTGACCGGCGCGAGCAGTTCCGGGAGTCCCGGCCACACGGTGTGCGTCGAATCGAAAACCATCGCGCTGACCGTGCGGCCCGTCGAGTCGGCGCACTGCGCGACGGCGTCGGGGACGCGCTCGGCGCAGGCCAGCGTCGACTGTGCGACGTCGCGTCGTGTGACGCGGAACAGTCGGACGTACTTCTCGCCCATGATGAACGTGCCGTCGGACTCGGCGAGGCGGTATCGGCCCCTATGGCTCAGGAGGCGCAGTTCCGCTGTCCACTCGTCGGAGTCAGGGGCGTCGACGCGTCCCGCGCGCACGAGGTGATCGGAGATGAGGGCGTCGAGGTCGGCTCCGCTTGTGCCAGAAGCACGTCTGCTCGCGAAGGCCGCACCGGACTCGACGTCGACGAGTGTCACTTCGACGCCAGCCTCGGTGACGCTCACCACAGCGAAAGAGTCGACGAGCGTCGAGTGACGGCGTCGGAGATGGTCGGAGACACGACTGATCACGGACGCGTCGACAACCCGCCCGTCATTGATCACCCCGTTCGGGATCACCCCGTCGTCCATAGTTCGGTAGTCTCCGTCATCGAGAAACCCCACGCACATTCTCGTGAGTCGCGCCCAGTACACCTGAGCACGCTCGTTTGACCACTCCCCCGCAGTTCTGAGTGTTCAACCTAGCATGACGTCAGCGGTGCACCACTTGTGTCGCATCTTCGAAGGACAGACGACCGAGACCGACCGAATCCCGCTGATCTGCACCGAACCCGCCATCGTGACTCGCCGTTGCGCCGCCGAGTGCGGCGTACGACCATCCCGCCCGCAGCCACGACTGCGGGTCCAGACACCGGCGCCCGTCGACGATGACACGTGACCGCACAACGGGATCGAGTTCGGATGGCGCCATATGCACGAATTGTGCCCATTCGGTGGCGATTGCGACGACGTCGGCGTCCTGGGCGGCCTCGGCGGCCGAATCGGCATAGTCGAGCATCGGATACATCCGCCGAGAGTTGGCATTGGCCTTCGGGTCGAAGACGGTGACCGACGCCCCGCGCAGCGCCAATTGTCCTGCAACACTCAGTGCGGGTGAATCGCGAACGTCGTCACTTTCCGGCTTGAATGCTGCGCCGAGGACCGCGATGTTGGCGCCCAACAGTTCTCGCGGACATACCTGCGCGATGAGGTCGACCATCGCGGAGCGTCGTCGCATGTTGATCGTGTCGACCTCGCGCAAGAACCGCAGTGCCCCATGCGCTCCGAGTTCTTCGGCGCGCGCCTCGAAGGCACGAATGTCCTTGGGCAGGCATCCACCGCCGAATCCGAGTCCCGCGTTGAGGAATCGACGCCCGATCCTCTTGTCGTGACCGATCGCGTCGGCGAGCGTCGAGACGTCCGCACCGACGATCTCGCAGAGTTCACTGATCGCATTGATGAATGAGATCTTGGTCGCGAGAAACGCATTCGCCGAGACCTTCACCAACTCTGCTGTGGACCAGTCGGTTTCGATGACCGGAAGTCCGGTGTCGATGACCTTGCGGTACACATCGCGCAGCACCGCGCGCGCGTCTCGTGCGTCGGCGTCCGGATCGGTGCCGATCACCAGACGATCAGGACGCAGAGTGTCTTCGACGGCGTAGCCCTCGCGCAGGAACTCGGGGTTCCAGGCGAGTTCGACCGTGGCATCCGGCGCCGTCAACGTACTGATCCGACGCGCCAACGACGCGGCGGTACCTACTGGCACAGTCGATTTGCCGACGATCAGGTGGTCACCACGCAGATGTGGCACCAGCGCGTCCACCGCGCCTTCGACAAACGACGTGTCGGCCGCGTGTCCACGCGCACGCTGCGGTGTCCCCACCCCGATGAAGTGCACGCAACCGTGTGCGGCAGCGGCGTCGGCCTCTGTGGTGAACGAAAGTCTGCCCGCAGAGATGTTGCGGCGCAGGATGTCTGCGAGCCCTGGCTCGAAGAACGGAACCTCGCCCGACGACAGGCGAGCCACCTTCTCCGGATTGACGTCGACGCCGAGCACGTCGTGTCCGAGTTCGGCCATACACGCTGCGTGTGTCGCCCCCAGGTATCCACACCCGATCACTGTCAGCTTCATACCTGAAGTGACTACGTGGGCCGATCTGCCAACTCGCTACGAGCATGTGACCAGTCGCGGACGCGCGCGTGAACGTCGAGGAGTGGCCGGTGAACGGTGAGCGTCTACGGTGCGTCGCGGATGAAGTTCAGATACGCCTTCGACGGCGTCGGGCCGCGCTGGCCCTGGTACTTCGATCCGACCGCGGCGCTGCCGTAGGGATTCTCCGACGGGCTGCTGAGCCGGAACAGGCAGAGCTGCCCGATCTTCATGCCGGGCCAGAGCGTGATCGGCAGATTGGCAACGTTCGACAGTTCGAGCGTGATGTGGCCGGAGAAGCCCGGATCGATGAAGCCCGCCGTCGAGTGTGTCAGCAGACCGAGCCTGCCGAGCGATGACTTGCCCTCCAGCCTGCCTGCCAGATAGTCGGGCAGGCTGCAGATCTCCAGCGTCGAGCCGAGGACGAACTCGCCCGGGTGCAGCACGAACGGCTCTCCGTCTGCGGGTTCGACGAGCGTCGTCAGCTCGTCCTGCCGCTGAGCGGGGTCGATGTGGGTGTAGCGGGTGTTGTTGAAGACCCGGAACAGGTTGTCGAGCCGGACGTCGACGCTCGACGGCTGCACGAGAGCAGGATCGAACGGGTCGATCGACAGGTTGCCGTCGGAGACCTCGGAGCGAATGTCGCGATCGGAGAGCAGCACGCCTGCGAGCGTATCGGACGGTGTGTGGTGCAGGTACGACGACGGCGTTCTGCAGTCTTACCGGTTATTCAGATGGAACCGTGCGAGCCAGGGCGCCTCAACCCCCTGAATTGAGCTCTGCGCGGCACTCCTCCGTTGTCTTGGTCTGGATGCAGTCCGACCACGCCCGCTGGTCGTCGGCCCAGCGATGCTCGGGAGTCTGACCGGTGTTGAGTTGCCACTGATAGTTGGTGCAGATGACGGCGTTGCCGTTGGCGTCGACGGTGGTCCGGCCGATGTCCGCGCCAATGCACTGGTCGCCCAGCGACGGCCCTGAAGTGGCGGTTTGAGGCAGGTTCGGATTGGGTGCGACGCCCTGGACACTGGACCACACCGCGGCGTCGGTTCCCGCGAGACGAGAACAGTAGGCCGTCGAGCCGTCCGTGAACAGAGCCGTGGCCCCGATCGGGCTGCACTGGGCACCCTCGTTGACGGGGGCAACCGTTGGCGTCTGCGGCGGTGCCGTAGTTGTCACCGTGGCCGTCGGCGACGACGCGGTAACCGTCACCGTGACCGCTGAGACGCTCGACTTGTGCTGACCGGCGGTCGTCGCGGTGCCGGAGTCCGTCGCGCAACCCGCGAGGACGACGATGAACGACGCCGCGGCCAGTACTCCCCATCTAGAACGCATGACAATCGATTTACTCCGCGTGCCGCAAGCGTGCGAGCGTAATGGCCTATTTGCTCAGCTCACGGTGCGCTCGGCGATGGCCAGCACGAGCCTACGCGGAGCAAATCGCGCACCGTAGGCGCTGATGCGATTGACAAGACCGTCGACGACGCTCGGCTTGCCCGCCTCGAGCGCCTTGAACGCAGTGTCGACGACCTGCTTGGTCGTGCGTCGCGACTTCATCGCCGAACCGTCGCCCGCAACGTCGAAGAACTCGGTGTCGGTGGCTCCCGGACAGACAGCGAGTACGCGGACTCCCTTTCGCTTACCCTCCGACCACAGCGCCTCGCTCAGCGAAAGCACGTACGCCTTGGTGGCCGCATACACCGCCATGGTCGGAACCGATTGGAACGCAGCGTTACTGGCAATATTTACTATCGCCCCCGTACCTGCATCGGCCATGCGCTTGAGGTAGATCGTGGTGAAGTCGGTGAGTGCGCCGACGTTGAGCGCGACCTCGTCGCGGATGCGCGAGGGGTCGGCGTCGGCGAGGTACCCGAAGGTGCCGAAGCCCGCGTTGTTGACCAAGAGGTCGACGCGTAGCCCGCGGCTATCTGCGTCGGCTACCACCTTGTCGGCAGCGCCCGGTATCGACAGGCCGGCGGGGATGACCTCGGCGCGGACACCGTGGCGAGACGCCAACTCGTCGGCCAGCGCAATCAACTTGTCCTCGCTGCGAGCGACCAGGATCAGGTCAGCTCCTCGCGCCGCGAGGGCACGGGCGAACTGTTCGCCGATGCCTCCGCTCGCCCCGGTGATCAACGCTGTGCGGTTGCGGTACTCCATGACTGGTCTCCCCGTCGTCGTTGTGTCTTGCCGTCACATGTGACGGTGGTGTCTGCGCGAGCCTGGTCGCGAGGATAGCCGTGACATCGCGGCCGGTCACCGTCATCGGAGTCCACGTTTGCTAGGCTGTCGTTCGCGAGCAGAGCTCGCACGCCGATGTAGTTCAATGGCAGAACATCAGCTTCCCAAGCTGAATACGCGGGTTCGATTCCCGTCATCGGCTCTCGTATAACCGCAGGTAGGGCGGTTTTTCCGCGTTCGGCTCAGACCAGTTCGGCGATCATTGCGCGGACCATCCAGTCCCGGTAGTCGGGGATCGTCCAGCCACGCATCACGACCAGCAGCTCATAGAGTTCCGGCGCGATCAGCGTCCACAGCGTGTCCCGTGCGTGTTCGACGGTGACCCCGGCCCGCAGGCTGCCGGCGTCGGCGAGGTGCTCCGCGAATTTGGTCATACCGAACAGTCGTTGCTGTAGCGCAGTCGTCCACAACTCGCGTAGTGCGGGATCGGTGCGCGCGCCGTCGCGGATTGCCAACATCAGTCGTCCGGCGCGGACCATCCGCGGCACCGCTCCCGCCACGTACAACTCGAGCTTGCGGCGGGGGTCGGGTTCGGTCTCGACGGCCCGGGTCTCCGGCCGGTCGGCCACCTCGACTTCTTGGTCATCGCCGGCCAATGCCTGGTCAAAGGCGACCTTGATGAGTCCGGCCTTGCCGCCGAAAGACTTGTAGATGGTCTCGGGGGAGACATCGGCAGCGTCTGCAATGTCTGCGACCGTGACTCCGAAACCGTTGCGCTCGAACAACTCTGTGGCGGACAAGACGATCTGGCGCCGTCGGGCCCGGGCCTGGTCGCGTCGTCCCGACGCGTCGTAGCCTCGCTTTCCATTGACTCCAGTCACCCTGTAATCAATACTAGATTTTCAATACAGTCACTATGTATCGAAAGGGATGATGGACGTGCAGGAACAGGAAGCAACTGGGGTGGCCGTGCGCGCAGTGACCGACATGGGTGCCGGCGACCGGGAGGCGTTCGACGCGACCATGCATCCCGAGGCGGTGAATCGGGAGGCGCACGCGGAGCCACCGAACTGTCGCGGCGTAGGGCCGGAAGCGTTCTGGGCTTCCGCGCTCTGGTTGCGGGCCGCCTTTCCCGATCTGCGGCATGAACCGCACGTCGCCGTGGTCGACGGTGAGTTCGTGGTCGTGTACGCGACGATGTCGGGCACACACCGCGGACCGTTCGTCGTCTACGACGCGGCCGGCCGCGTGGAGCAGGTGTTCGCGCCGACCGGCAAAACCTTCGCCGTGACCCAGACCCACTGGTTCCGCATGCGCGACGGACTGTGCGCCGAACACTGGGCCAACCGTGACGACCTCGGGATGGGACAGCAACTGGGCTGGTTCCCCCCGTCGCCTCGCTACCTCTGGCAGTGCGCCCGAGCGAAGCGCACAGCGCGGCGCGCCGAATTGGGCTCGCGCACTCTCTAGTGACTGGTAGACCAGACGCACGTCTGGGCGGCCCAACACTGGACCGGACAGCCATGGCGGCCGACGGCGATCAGGCATATCGATCGATCAGCCGACAGAAATTGGCATCCAGGCGGCGGCAGTAGGCGGTGCGTCCCATTCTTGTTACAGGCCCCGCCTGTGGGCGATCGGATAACCGTCGATCGGAGGAATCATGTGTTGGGGAGATGATGGGAATGTGGCGCAAACGCCGAACGAAGAGGGCGTTCCCATATCAGCGGGTGACCTCGAGCGGGTGCGCGTGCTGCGAGCCACAGCCGTCGACGCGCTACTGGAAGTAAACGCGATCCTATCGAAATATGTTGACGTTGAAGCTGATTCAATCGATTCAGTGACCATCGCGTTGCGGGGCGTCGGCTACGAGTTCGACGGTGTGCCGCCGGTCATGCAGTGCAGTCAGTTCAATTCCGGTGGTGCGTGCGCCTACGTCGAGTGTGACCCGCCCGGCGCGACCTATCCGTGCCCGGTGGTCACGCTACCTCCCCCGACATGACCCGCTCCGGTGAATGTGGTCCATCAGTGCGGCGTCGCCTGCGTGGTGTCACCTGACCCGGCCCATCATCCAGCGAGCCACGCCCCATGCAGTCCCGCCGGAACACGTTGCGGCAGTTCGATGGTCGCGACGGGTCCCGACGCCGGGTCGTCGGCAGAGAGCAGGTAGAAGCGCGAGCGCATATCTGCGGGGTCGGTGCCGATAGCGCCCCAGAAATCGCCTGCGCCACCGGGGATGAAGATCGGCTCGCCAATGGCAACGCCAGGTGTCCAGCAGGTTTCGGTATCCGCGGACAACTCATAGAACCACAGACTGTCCTGATCGCCGACGTCGCCGGGCCCCTTGGCGACGGTCGCGATGCGGCGATGATCACGGGTCAGCAGTCGGTCGTCGACACGCGGGAATTCCATATCGGTGTCTTTTCGGCTGAGCGCCGTGCGCGACAGTCGTCCATCCGGGTGCACCACCGCCCTGTTCAAGGTCGACGACGACGGGCTCGGCTCCGTCGCGAAACCGCCGGGATACGTCCACTCCACGTAGTCGACGGTCACCGAGCCGTCGGGGTTGTCGAAGGCGTTGGCGAAGTGCCACACCCAGAACGGGTCGGTCGTGATCCACCGCACCGCACCACCGTTGCGGGGGATGAGCGCAATGCGAGTGCCATCATCCGGACGCCACGAGAGCAACGAGCCACCGGTCATTGCGGCTTCCAGATCAAAGATTAAGGGGCACAGGAACAATACGATGTAGGTGCTCGTGAGGGCCATGTCATGAATCATCACCGCGTCGGTGAGAGCTTCGACGGGTGTCGGCTCCACCTTCGTGGTGCCATCAGCGTTGATCACCGACCACGTGAGGTACGGCGCCTCGAGTGTGTAGTTGAACAGCACGAGCTCGCCGGTCGACGGATCCAGCTTCGGGTGCGCAGTGCTACCCACGCGCATCGCGCCGGAGCAGTCGGTCCGACCCAGTGTCGCAAGATCTTTCGCGTTGAGCAGATATGGCTGATCGGCCTCGGCCATCGCCATCAGCTTGCCGGCATGGGAGACGATGTTGATGTCCGGAAGCTCACGGACGGTGCCGGCTAGCTTGTCTCCCACTTCCTCCGCGGGAGGGGTGTATCCGTCGGTGATACCCGACCAGATCGCATGTCCGGCAGCCTCTTCCGCGACCACCATGGGTGTGCGGACGAAGCGATTCAGATACGACGCCCGCCCGTTCTCGATGCTGATGCGGTGCACCATGGCGTCGCCGTCGAGGGGGTAGACGTACGACCCGATCGGATCGAACCGCGGGTTGGGTCCATTGCGCAGGTAGCTCCCGGTCAGCGACTCGGGCAGTTCACCTGTCACCGACAGGTCGGCGACGTCCACCTCCGTTCGCTGTGGCGCAAAGATCCCGGCGAGGTGATTGTGGTGGGTGAGTTCTACGGGTGCAGGTCGGGTTGGTGTGGCGGTCATGGTGTCCACTCTCTGTCGAGCCACTTACCAGGATAAGTCTCGAGTCCACTCGCCGAGCGTCATACGCGACTTCCCCCGCCACTGTCTGACGTGACCGATCAGACCTCAGACGCCGCCACGTCGGCACCGAAACCTGCCGCAGCCAACTCTCCGACCACGCGCTCGGCCGACTCAAGCGCCCCTTCGATGTACCCCGCATGCTCGGATGCCGTCTCGGTGCCTGCCCAGTGGATGTTGCCGACCGGCGCGTGCTCGACCGGATAGAAGCCCTCACGCGTACCGAGGCGTGGCAGAGCCGCGTACCCGCCACCGACCCACTCGTCGTGGTCCCATACCTTGTCGCGCCAATCGGCAAAGTCGCGTACCCGGGGGCCCAGATGGTGTTCGAGTGCGCCGAGCAATTGACTTCGACGCTCGTCGACGGTCAGGTCGCCAAGACGTCGGGCGTCGGCGCCCCCGACCAGGATCGTGAGATGTCCGGGGCCGTCGGGAGGTGACGAGTCGAAGGTCGCGCAGCCCGGGTCGCCGAGCAGGATCAGCTCTGCGTCGATCCCCTCGGCCCCGGCCTTCTTGCACTGACCTGATTGCGCCAGAACGGTGCCTCATAGACGGCGAGCGCCTTGTACACGGAGGCTCCTACTCGGCACGGACCGGATCGGCAACGACAGTCCGCACTTGCCGACCGATGCTGGGCAGCACGCGCAGAAGCGCTCGGCCGAGCCCCCGCAGTCGGCATCGCGGCCGAAGCAGAGTCCCGAACGTGCCAGCCGTGCAATCCACGTGCAATAAGCATCGTTGAATCTGGTTGTTGCATGGATCAGTCCGGCCACCATTCCCGCAATCAACGTCAGTTCGATGCTCTGCATCGTCACGTTGACGAGGTGCGCCGGATTGGTGATGGTGACAACTGCATTGCCGTCGCAGCAAGGTTGGGCATGTTCGCAGTGAGCTTCTCGTACTCCGCCGTGCATGTCTCCACGAGACCGCCTCGGAGTCTGAAAGATTCAGCGCGGATCACCCGATCACGCGCTTGGGATTGTGTGTCGAACCGGGCTCCGCGAAGTCCGGATCAAGTCACTCGTGCCGAAAGAGCTGAGCGGTCATCATCAACTCGATGATGTCGACCGCCGCATCCATGCTGTCGCGCTGAAGTCCGTAGCTGAGCAGGCCGATACCCATGGCGGATCCGATGAAGGCCACGAGCAGGTCGTCGTTGGATAGATCTCCGGAGATCTCGCCGTTCTCACGAGCGTCGTCGAAGATCCAGTTCATGGCGTGCAGGATGGGCTCACCGAGGTCCCGTAGGCCCTCGACCAGTTCGGGGTGCCGGCGCAACTCGACTGGCACCGACGCCAGGAACGGCGTGATCGAGGGGTGTCGCTTGTGAATCTCCGCCGACGCCCGCATGATGGCGCCTATCCGTCCGCGCATGGTGCTCTCGGTCGCCACCGCCGCTTGATAGTCGGGCAGCAGCTCGGCCTGCGCGGCCTCGAACGAAGCACGGTACAGGTCGTCCTTCGACGAAAAGTACTGATAGATCGACGAATGCGTGACACCCGCGTCGGAAGCGATGTCCACCATCCGCGCCCCGGAGAACCCGCGCTCACCGAAGTGCTGCTGGGCGGCGGTCACCAGTCGGGCGATGGTCTCCTCGCGATTGCTGCCGGGTGGTCGACCGACACGCGCGGCGCTGGTTCGACGTCCGCGGCGTGAGGGGGGCACCTGTCCATTTAACCCGATTGAGTGGCGCCGACCGCTGAGCGGTGGTGTCATGACACTCAGACCTCCACGATTTCCTTGGGAATCGTCGACTTCGGCCGCAAGTGGGTGATATCGGTCGGGTCGGGTACGAGTTGCGGATCGCGCAGCGCCGGTAGGGGCGAACGCCCGAATGCCTTGCGCACCCCGAACCTGGCGAGACCGAAGATGACCCGCGGGCTGGAGAGCAACTCACTGAGCGACTCGTGCAGGTTGAACACCCGGTCAAAATGCTCGTCGATTGCCTTGTCGGAGAAACCGGCCTCGCTGATGAACTGCAGGCCGGACCACGTGTAGCGGGTGACCAACTTCTTCTTGACGCCGTCGGCCATCACCGCGGAACCCCGCGCGTGGTCGTAGGCACCGTCTCGAGTGAGCGCCAACTGCCAAGCCAGATCAACCAGCTCTGTATGCCTCGAATAGAAGCGGGAAGGCAGCCCATGGGCGTCGACGTCGCTCTCGGCCAGCACATCTCGCAGGATGAGCGCCGACACCGACGCGCAGGTCATCCCTTGCGCGTAGATCGGATTGAAGGCACACACCGCGTCACCGAGTGCCAGATAGCCGTCGGGCAACCCGGTGACCCGGTCGAAGCGCCGCCACACGTTGCGGGTTGACTTGGTCCGATGAACGTCGGATAGCGGCTCGGACAGGTCCAGTACGCGACCGAATTCCGCTGTGCGACTTGATCGATACGCCGCCTCGAACTCGTCCACGGTGGTCGGCATCGGCTGCCCCCACGAACCCATCACCGCGATGAAGCAGTTGTCCTCGATCGGGAAGATCGAGCACAGGTACTGCTCGGGCACCGACGCGTCGCGATCGATACTCGGCAGGACTGTGAGCCACTTCCACCAGGAAACGTCCTCATCCGGCCACCGATACCAGCGCGACGAATAGCTCACCCGAGCGTCGAGCGTCTCTTCTTCGATCTCGACGCCGAGTTCGGACATCCAACTCAGGCAACGGCTTCCGCGCCCGCCCGCATCGACGACCAGATCGGCGGTGAGCACCACGAGTTCACCGGTGTCGGGGTCGACATAGCGAACACCGGTGACACGCGTTCCGGTGGCATCACGCTGGTGTACAAGACCTTTCACCCTCGCACCCTCGATATAGGTGATATTCGGATCACGACGCGACAGATCGCGGATGCAACTCTCGAACTTGGGGCGTGAGGCGAACAGCATGCGCATCTCCGACCGCGACCGCGGGAACCAGCCGCCGGCCAGACACTGCACCGCGTCGTAGGCGGGGTCGAGCATCATTCCACCCTCGGCCAGCACGTGGTCGGTAAAACCCGGAAACAGATCGTCGAGCGCCCTGCGTCCACGGTCCAGCAGAAAATGGTTGTGCCACGATTGCGGCACTCCGCGACGACCTGTCGGGGTCTCCGGGATGATGTCCTGCTCGAGGATGGTCACGGCGGAGAACCGAGTCCGTAGCGCCGATGCAGCACTCATACCCGCAACGCTCCCGCCGACGACGATTGCATGGGATCTGCTGGTGAGCTGGGACCTGTTGTCGGACAAGGCGCGACTCCAATCAGTATGGCCGCGGCACTGCCGAGGCCGACGTCAGTGAAAACAAACTAACATATCTGTTTGTTAATGGGATAGGCTCTGTCCACGACAAAATCCCTCTGCCTAAGGAGAGCTAGTGTCACTCAAACAGTCTTCGGTCGTATCGCGTGAGGCGACTGCGACCAACAGTGTGCTGCTCGACCGCATCATCGGGGCCGCGATCATGGTCTTCGTCATAGGCTCGATCTGGGCAGCTATCGCACCGGTTCACTCAGGGCCGCAAGTCATCTCGCAAATATTGCTGATCGCGTCGATGGCCGTGCTCCTCGTCGGACACATGATCAAACACCTCGGCCCGGTGTTGCTGATCGCCTTCATCGGCACCGCCGCGGTAATGGAGTGGGCATTCGAGCAGACCAATATCAGCAACGGCGGATTCATCTGGGGCGACCTGCGCTACGGCGCCTCCGCGATACTCGGACCGCACATCGGCGACGTCCCGGTCGCTGTGCCGCTGATGATGGCCGGCATCCTCTGGCCGACGTATGTCTGCGTCAATCTGCTCATCGACGGCAAGGTGATGGTCGATCCGCGCACGCGCACATGGTGGGAGAACGTATGGCGTTGCGTGCTGTACGGTTTCGTGCACAGCTGGTACATGTTCGTCTTCAACGGGCTGTGTGAACAGTGGGGTCTCTACCGCTGGGTGGGCAGCAGCATGGACTATTCAGCGGCCGACATGGCCTTCGGCGATCCGCGCGCCCCGATCGGGTGGGCAATCTACGTATTCGTCGCGATGCTCATCTTCACGTTCGTGATGATTCCGCTGCTCGGCAAGGATGCCGTAGCGAGAGCACGCAAGTCCCCGCTGGCCTGGGTCGACGCTGCGCCGGTGGTCTTCATCGCCATCATGGGTATTCAGGTTTTCCTCAACCCGGTCAACCGGTCGGTGGGCAACGTGGCGATGTGGACCCTTGGATTCTTCGGGCTGACCGTCGGACTGCGTTTCGTCGGCTTGATGCGGGCGCAACGCGCGGCAGTGACGGTCCCCGACACTCCGAAGGAGCTGAGCGACGAGGGCGCGGCTCGCGACGGCGTGTAGGTTCAGCCGTTGCGATTCAGGACTCAATCGGTACGAGGGTGATCAGCGCGAGGGCGGGCACCGCCGGCATCACGACGGGCGGAGCACCGCTTTCGGTCGATGACGACCGACCCGACCGCGCTCAGGGACACCGCGACCGCCATCGGGACTGCACCGGCGAACAGGTCGAAGTCTGGAATGCATAACTCGACGTTGCCGCAGTAGTCCGCGAACTCCTTACCCCTGAACGCACGGATGCCGTTCACCGAATACGCGAGCGCAAGCATCCAGAGAATCGCAAAGGGCACCGTCGCCGTAGCCGTCCGACCACGGATTCGTAGCAGAACGGTACTCGTGAGCAGTGCCCCCGCAGCGAGGGCCGCGGCCGTATGAAAGTCTGCTGCCACACGGCCAGAGCCCTCGATGGTGCGCCGATCTCCCGACGTCCAGTAGAAGACGGCCAACGCCCACGGAATCGCCACGGTCGCAACGACGTGCACCGCCAGCCAGACCTGGCGAGGCATCGCTACGTGGCGGGCACGACGGGACATTGACCCATACTGCCAGCGACGTTCACCTGGCCGACGCCAAGGAGCCTCAGTAATGTCTGCCTTCGTAGATCAGGGCAGGACGAAGGAGGGTGCGGATGTCGGCACTAACCGGCGGAGTCCTTCGCCCGACCCACGGCGAGGTTGGGATCATCAGTGCTGTGCTGATGACCGTCGTCGGTGGGTACGTCGACGCCTTCCTCTATCTGCGGCACCAGGTGTTCGGATTCGCACAAACCGGCAACGTCGTGTTTCTGGCGGTCGGGTTGGTCAAGGGCGACGAATGGGCCAAGTTCGCCTGGCCGTTGCTGGCCTACCTCGCGGGCCTTGTTGCCGCCCAAGTGCTTCGCACACTGGTCCCGACGCTCCCGGCGCGCGCTCTCGGCTCGGTGCTCGTCCTCCAACTCGTCGTCTTCACCGTGCTGGCATGCCTGCCGTCGACCGCGCCTGCCGCACTGTTCGTGATCCCCTTGTCGTTCGTGGGAGGGGTGCGGCTCGAATTGTTCCGCACTGCGGGCGGAATCTCGTTCGTGAGTATCGCGACGACGGGCAACCTGATGCGGTTCGTCGCGGCGGCAGCCGACCTCGCACGCGGAAGGTCGTCGGCGCAGGTTCGGGCCGCTGTCGCCACAGCTATCGTCGTGCTCGCTTTCCTTATTGGCGCACTCTGCGGTGCGGGCGTTGCCCAGACGATCGGCCCGGCACTGTGGGGAGCGGTGCTCCTCGAGGCTTTCGGCCTCGCCGTCTTCGTTGCACAGGTGCGTACGCGGCCAGCCGCGTGACGGTAGAGCGTCCCTAGCTGCGGTCCCGCATCATCTGTCACGAAGACAGCTCACCACGTCATCGTCGGCGACCTGGCCGAACTCGCCGTACGAAAGGCCCACGGCACGAAAGGGTTCGGGAACATCGACGGCCACCACCCGGTCGATGTCGGGATCGCCTGCGAATCTGCGCAGAGCGTCTCGCGGAGCAGTCGGCACGGCGATCATGACGCCGGCGGCGCCCGCCACCCGAACGGCACGCGCGGCAACCGCCATCGTGGCACCCGTCGCGATCCCGTCGTCAACCAGGACGACAAACCTTCCGTCGAACGAATACGGTTGCCGTTCTTGGCGATATCTCGTCTCTCGCTCGACGCGCAGCGCGTCTTCACGCAGCACGATCTCGTGCAATTGCCGATCTGACACCCCTAGTCGCCGCGGCACGTCGTCGGCCACGAACACCTGCCCCGCCGCCAGCGCACCCATCGCGTACTCCGGCTGTCCGGGAGCGCCGAGTTTGCGCACAACCAGCACCTCGAGCGGCAGGTTGAATGCCTCGGCGACCTCACGACCGACGGGCACACCACCCCGCGCGAGGCCGACGATCAGCGGAAGTGGTTGCTCTGCAGACGAACTCGGTACGATCCCGCCGGTCTCGCTGATACGGCCGGCCAATGCTCGGCCGGCGTCGGCCCTATCCGCGAAGAGGCGTGACATCACCGGTCCTCGAACTCACGACGAGGCGGCGAGGGTGATCGCCTGGCCAACTGTGACGGAAAAGCTCGGTATGTCCTTCAGATCGATCGTCGCCTCGTACGTCCGGTCGTAGCCGGTCGCGCAGATACGCCAGCCGTCGTCGGTTCGGCGGTAGGTATCCGCATAGAACGCCGCTCCGATCATCATGAAGGAGAACTCCGGCACGATGACGCGATCCTGCAGGTACCACCGACCGGTCGCGGAATCGCCGTCGACGACGATCTCGGGATGATCGACGCGATGCTCGGTGATGACACCCGGTCCGACGGAGCCGCGCATGTATCCGACTAGTTCATCTCTGTCACCGAAGGACAGCTTCTCGCCATAGTCGCCGGTGACGTCCTCGGTGAGCGTCGCGGCGAATGTATCCCAGTCCTTGGTGTCGAGTGCCCGCAGGTAGCGGTACTTGAGCGCCTTCACTTGCTCGAGATCGTCCATGCCCAACGTCTACTCCGCCCCGCTCGTCGGCGGGGGCGTTTGGGCACAACCGCTCGCGTCAGGCCTATCGCACTAACCGGACACAGCGCCTGCGGGGTACTACTTCTTCTTGGTCCCCGGAAGCACGCCCGCGTCGATCACGGCCTTCACATACGGCCGGGAACGCTCGAGTAGTTTGTTTACATCCTCACTCGCCCATGCCGATCCGGTGATGGCGTCCGTCTCGGCTTCGATCGCGCGGTAGAGATCGAGACCGGCCGGGGTCAACTCGTGACCGTCGTCGACTCTGGTGGCGAGCCCACGCTCGACGAGCCTGTCGACCGAAGCCTCCCACGCCTCGTCCGACCAGCCGCGGGTCAGCTGAGCAAGTCGTCGACCCAATGCTCGACGTCGAATCGTCGGGTCGGGCAGCCCTGCCTCGTGGAAGGTCGCAGCGTCGATTCCGTCGAGACCGTTCTGGACGAGGACCGCAATGTGGTTGTCTCCCCGCCACTCTCGCAGCACCGATAGCGTGTGCCAGAGTGCGAGGTGGGGAGAATCCGGTGGCGTCAGCGCCGCCCACGCCGCGGCAAGCGACCTGCCTCCCGTCGGGAGGCTCGACGCGATGTCGTGGTAACGCTCAGCGAGAGAAGCCATTTCAGGTTCGACGACCCGCTCGCCCAGTATGTCGCGGAACTGTGCGTCGAGCATCTGCTCTCGACGCGCGGCAACCTTGTCGAGACCGGCCTTGCGCGCCGACTCCCATGCGTTGGTGATCAGCTCGGGCGCGAAGTTGTAGAACGACGAGACAACGACCGGGGCTGCGCAGTCGCCCAGCGGCGCGCCGCGTGCTCCGACATAGAAGGCGTGCGCGTCGAGGCCCAGATCGTCCTGTGCCGCAGTGAGTCCCGGGTTGAAGTAGGCGAGGACGTGGAACGGCTCGAGAGTTTCGTACGCCAACCTGGCGCGGGCGGCTGCGGTGTCGTCGACTGTGACCATGCGCTCCACCCTCGCGGCGGGAAGGCCCCGCGTCAAGGATGGCGTCGACGAGCCGGCCCGGGAAGTGTGCTCAACAGCCAGACAGATTCTCCTTGACATGTCCGATTTGACGGGTAGGTTGGATGTAGAACATAAGTTCGATACCGGAGACGGGCGGCATGGGGAACGAGACTTCAGACATCCACGAGGGGCAACCAACGGGCGACGATGATGCGTCGAATCCTGTTGCGCTGTATGAACAATTGCATGCATTGCTCGACCAGCTCGACGTCGTCGATACCAGTGGCGCAACGGAAGCCGAGGTGGCGGCCACGGCGATCGAGCACGAGCGCGCGGTGCGCAGAATGATCTCGATCGGCAACAGTCGAATCATGGATGTGTCCAATCGTGCGGCCTATCGTGCTGTCGGCAAACACTCGTTGTCCGACTTCATGATGGGCCCGCTGCGCCTACACGACGCAACCAAGCGCAGAGGGCAGATCCTGGCCCTCGAAGAGACCTTCACGATCACCGGCGACACGATGCCCCCTACCTACCCTCTGCTCGCCGACGCCTTGCGCAGCGGCGCACTCGGTGCCGATCACCTCACCGCAGCACTCACTGTTCTGAACAAGCTCCCGCAGGGCATCGATGCGGAACAGCTGACCCGCGCCGAAGCCGAAGTTGCCGGGTTCGCACAGAATCTCGCGCCGCGCCAGATTCTCGCCGCAGGCAATCGTCTGCTCGCCTACCTCGACCCGGACGGCACGATCACCGACGACAACGACCGCAAGCGTCAGCGCCGCCTCACCATCGATAATCAAGACACACAGTCGATGTCACGAATTCTCGGCACCCTCGATCCCACGACCCGCGCGATGCTCGATACAGCACTCGCAGCGTGGGCGGCACCCGGAATGAACAATCCTGACGACGAGGCCTCTCCCACCGGCAGCAACGAGTTCGCCGATGCGGACGCGCTCAAGGAGGCAGCGGCCCGCGACACTCGCACCCAGTCGCAGCGCAACCACGACGCGCTCTCCGCAATTCTCAGGGCAGTCCTCGACGGCGGACTGCTCGGCGCCAGTCATCGCGGACTTCCGCCACACCTCGTCGTACGCATCTCCGACACGCAGCTCCGTGAGTACGCGGGCTTCGGACAGACCACTACCGGCGCCGACATCCCGATGCCCGACTTGATCCGGTTGGCCGCACAATCGGTCATGCACCTGGCCGTGTTCTCCGAGCACACCGGCGCGCCTCTCTACTTCGGCACAGCCAACCGCCTCGCGAACGACTCGCAGCGGTTCATGCTGTTCGCGCAGTACGGCGGATGCTCCATGCCCGACTGCCCCCGCCCCTTCAGTCACTCCGAAATCCATCACGCCGAACAGGATTGGGCAAAGGGCGGACGCACCGACATCGACGAGCTCGCACCGGCCTGCGGACCCCACAACCGCGCGGTCGGCGACGGCCCCGGGCAGTTCACCACAGAGAAGATCCCCGACGGCCCCGATCGCGGGAGATACGGTTGGCGATCAAACCCCGACCCGGCGTTTCCGGACAAAGAAAACACACTGCGCACCAACAACATCCACGATCTCGACGCGATCATCGACGAGAAACTCGAGCGATGGCGAGCCGAGCTGACGCCGCCAGTCGCGGTACCAGAATCCCCAACTCCACCGCCGGCAGACCCGCGACGCATCGACGACTACACCTACCCGGAGGACGTCGCCGACGAGATCGTGCGCATGCTGCACGACGGCAGCCTGATCACCGTCGGCGAACTCGAACCCGTCTGACGGCGGCGCCGATTGCGGCGCGGTTAAATCGCCGCGCTCCTGTTGCGGATTTCGAGCGAATCCCGCACATTTGTCGACAGTTGATCGTATGGTCAACTCGCACCGACAGATGACCAGGGGGATTCGTTGCGCCGAATGACTTTCGAGGACCGGCGGCAAGCGCTGGTCGATGCCGCAGTCCGCGTCATCGCACGAGATGGGCTTGCCGCTGCGACGACCAGGGCGATCGTCGGCGAGGCAGGAATGCCTCAGGGCGCGCTCTTCTACATCTTCTCGTCCCGCGATGCGCTGATCACCGAGGTCATCACGCACATCACCGAGCAGGAGCGCCTCACCGCGGTGTTGTCTGCCGACATGGTCGCCGACGACGCGAGCCTCCACGAGGTGCTCAGCGAAGCCATGCTCGGCTACCTGCGCATGCTCGAAGAGGACCCAGCGCGTGAGCTCGCGCTCCTCGAGGTGGCGACACACGCGATCCGCCACGATCGCGCAGCCGTCAACAAGCAGTGGCAGACATACCGCAGCGCCGTCGCCGACGCACTGAGCTACCTGGCCGACCGCATGTCGATCACGTGGGAGCTACCGCTGACGCAGGTCGCCCATCTGGTGACCTCCGCGATCGACGGCCTGACGCTGTCGTGGCTGACCGACCGCGACACCGAGGCTGCGCGCCGCAATATCGACGTACTCGCCACCGCGATCGTCACGCTCGCCGCACCGACAGCGGGCTCCGCGGCGGCACCGGAAGCACAGTCGGAACCGGACACACATGCAGCACCGGAAGCACCGGAAGCACCCACAGCACCGGAGACCGACGCACGGTGACTCTCGATCACGACGCCCACCACAGTCCGACGACCCCGTGGCAACGCGTATCGTCGAAGTGGGTCGGCCTCTTCGGACTCTCCTGGCTCGGCATCTGGCTCGCGCAACTCGCGCCATTCCAGCTCACTCTTCCCAACCAGATCAACGACTGGCTCGATATCGGCACCAACGTCGACGAAAGCAATTGGCAGCGAAGCGTTCTCACATTCGGTGTGGTATCGGGTATCTCCGCGGTGTTCGCGCTCGTCGCATTCCCACTCACGGGTTCCCTATCAGATCGCACGACGAGCCGCTACGGACGACGTCGACCGTGGATCATCGGCGGCACCGCGTTGTTCGCAGCGGGGCTCATCGGACTTGGCTTCTCCGACAACATCATTGCGATAACCGTCGGGTGGTGCGCGGCGCTGACCGGCTTCAGCGCCGTGTCGGCGGCCCTGACCGCTCTGATCAGCGACCAGGTTCCCGTCTTCCAACGCGGCGTCGTATCGAGTTGGGTGTCGGCCCCGCAGGCGATCGGCGTGATCATCGGTATCGCGCTGGTGTCGGCGTTCGGGCTCGGCTTCCTCCCGTCGTACGCGCTTTTCGCGGTCGTACTGATCGCCTGCGTCGCACCGTTCGTGATGTACCTCGACGATCCGCCCATCCCGCGTCATGACAAAGGCAGGATCAGTTTCCGCGCCGTCGTATCCGAGCTGTGGGTCTCGCCACGCGAGCACCCCGATTTCGGGTGGACGCTACTCGGCCGCGTGTTGGTGAATCTTGGTAACGCCCTTGGTACTTCGCTGCTCTTCTTCTTTCTGAAGTTCGGCATCCACTCCACCGACGCCGACAACGACATCCTGCTGGTGACAGCGGTCTACATGGTGTTCGTCGTCATCAGTGCGCTGGTGTCGGGCAAGCTGAGCGACATTGTCGGGAGACGAAAGCCGTTCGTCCTCGCCGCAGGCGTGTCGCAGGGTGCCGCGGCTGTCTGCATCGCAGTCGTCGCCGACCTCCCGATGACGATGGTCGCGGCCGCACTGCTCGGCGCTGGTTTCGGCGCGTTCCTCGGTGTCGACCAAGCGCTGGCAACACAGGTTCTCCCCGACGCCGAGCACAACGGTCAGGACCTGGGAATCATGAACATCGCGATGGCCGTCCCGCAGGCACTCGGACCTCTGGTCGGCGCCGCAATCGTCGAGGTAACCGGCGGTTTCAGTGGATTGTTCGCCGCGTCAGCAGTTTTCGGAATACTGGGCGGCGTGTCGGTTCTGCTGGTACGCAGCGTGCGATAGATCGCCCGGCGCCGCCGCCATACCCGTTGGCCCACAGCATTTCCCATTGGCCAACAGCATTTCCCATTCGCCCACACCACTCCGCACCCATTCACAACACTTAGCACTCATTCACAACGCATCCACGTCTCCACTCATCGACAACAGCCACTAATCCACAACGCATCCATCGTCCATGCAGTCGAACGTCCACATTTCACCAGGGGGTCGAGATGAGCACCAACGCATCCCGCGGAACGCCGCACCACACTTCACACGACGACGCCGCACCGAGCGAAGTGAGCCGCCGCGGATTCCTCGGCGCCTCCGCGGCGGCTGTCGGAGCAGGCGTGGTCGGGATCGCCGTGACAGGCTCACTCGGAGCCGGAACAGCAACGGCCGCACCGTCGTCGGGCTATCTCGTGGGGGCGGGCAAGGGCGATCTCACCGGCGCCATCGCAGGCCAGGGAATGATGGGCTACTCCGACCTCAGCCAGGTCGCCACCGGTCTGCTGCAACGCGTGTGGGCGCGCGCCTACATCATCGCCGACGCCGCGTCGGGCAAGCGCATAGTGTTCGTCAACGCCGATCTGGCCTGCCTGTTCGAGTCCCACCGCGTAGGCGTGATGGACGAACTGCGCCAACGATTCGGCAACCTCTACACCGAGGACAACGTCAATCTCAACGCCACTCACAACCACAACACGTGCGGCGGAACCGCCTGGGACTACGCGTATACGCTTGCAGCGTTGGGTCATCGGGAGAACTCCTACCGCGCTGAGGTGGCTGGCCTCGTCGACGCAATCGTGGCTGCCCACCACTCGCTCGCGCCGGGCACACTCGAACTCGGGCATTCCGAGCTACACGACGCCAGCGCCAACCGATCGCTGCAGGCGTTCGTCAACAATCCGACTCCCGATCGTCGACACTTCCCCGAGCACATCGATCCGCAGGTCACTTCGCTGCGACTTCGTCAGGGCGGCAACGTCATCGGCGAGATCACCTGGTTCGCCACACACGGCACGTCGTTGACCGACGCCAATACGTTGATCTCGATCGACAACAAGGGCTACGCGTCGTACCTCGCCGAGCAGAGCAACCCCGACGTCGTCGCATCGTTCCCGCAGACCAACGCAGGCGACATGACTCCGAATCTCGCTGTGCGCAAACTACATCCGTCCGGGCCGACCGAGGATCACCGCGCCAACTGCACGATCATCGGACAGCGACAGTTCAAGGCCGGCGAACGAGCATTCGCCGCGGCGCGCTCGCTGACCGGCGGGCTGTCCTACGCCTACCGTTTTCTGAACCTTTCCGACATCGCGATCGACGGCGCTTACACCCCTGATGGACGCGCGGCACGTACGAGCCCCGCCATCATGGGTGCCGCAGCGGCGGCGACGAGCACCGAAGACAACACGCGCAGCCAGCTCTCCTTCCTCAAGGAGGGCACCGTACTGCCCTTCGCCGCAGCGCTCGGCGCGACGTCGAAAGTCACTCCGCCCGAATGGGTTCAGCAGGTCCAAGCACCGAAGCTGCCGTTGTTCCCCCTCGGCTACATGCCGCCTCACCCGTGGATTCAGCAGATTCTGCCGATCCAGCTGATCCGCATCGGCGATCTGGTGCTCGCAGCAGCACCCGCCGAGTTCACCATCACCGCGGGGCTGCGCGTGCGTCGGATCGTGGCGGCGGCATTCTCGTTGCCACTGGAAAACGTTCTGCTGCAGGGATACTCGAACGGCTACAGCCAGTACGTCACCACTCCCGAGGAGTACCTCTCCCAGCAGTACGAGGGCGGCGAGACCCTCTTCGGTCGGTATACCCTGTGCGCATACATGCAGGAATTCGACAGGCTCGCACGCGAGATGGCAGCCGGGAAGCCGTCATCGCGCGGCCCGAAGCCGCCGGACCAGCGCGGACCTCAACCCGATCTGCTGACCCCGGTACCCGCCGATACCCCCATCAGTGGTCGACGCTTCGGCGACGTCGTGCGTGGACCGAAGACCTCATACCGGTCCGGTGAGACGGTGTCGGTCGAGTTCTGCGGCGCACACCCCTCCAACAAGGTGCACAGGGTGCGGCAGGGAAGCAGCGCGGCCAAGGACGGCTACTTCGTCGTCGAACGGTACGAGGCGGGTCGCTGGGTCGCGGCCGCCGACGACAACACCTGGGGCACCGAACTCGCCTGGAAGCGGCCGGCCGGCAGTTCGACGGCGTCGAGCGTGACCATCCGTTGGACGACCGGCTCCGGGGTTTCGGGGCGCCACCGCATCCGGTACTTCGGCGACGTCAAGCGGGCCGGCGGCGCGCTGTCGTCGTTCGTCGGGACGAGTCCCGCCTTTGACGTGAAGTGATGCCGTGGCCGCACAGCATGACCGGCCTGACTAGGTGACGGGCCTGACGAGATGACGGGTCCAGCGCGATGACAGGTCCAGCGCGATGACAGGTCCAGCGCGATGACAGGCCCAGCGCGATGACAGGCCCGACGCGATGACAGGCCCGGCGCGATGACGCACGGCCCGACAGGCCGAACCGTCGAACCTGTGGTTGGGTTGTGCGCGTGAATGCCCCCGACGTGACAAGCCCCGGCACGGCAGCGAATCCCGGCACCGCAGCGAATCCCGGCACCGCAGCGAATCCCGGCACTGCACCGATTCGTGGCACGGGAACACATCGTCGTGTCCATCGGGGACGCATCATGCACATCGCAGGCTCGCCGACGGTCTCCGAGGCCGACTCAGCGCTCGTCGACATCCCCGACGGTGCGCTGGTCATCACCGCCGAAGGGTTGATCGACTTCTGCGGCCCCTTCGACGAACTGTCCGCGCTGCCCGGGGACGTCGTCGTCGACCACGGCGATGCTTTCCTGCTTCCGGGATTCGTCGATGCTCACGTGCACTTTCCGCAGACCTACGAGCTCAACGCGTACGGCGGCGGCCAGTTGCTGGAATGGCTGAACAACTGCATCTTTCCCGCGGAGTCGCGACTGGCCAACCCGGTGTTCGCCCGCACGATCGCGCGCGACTTCACCCGCGCCAGGATCGCCGCAGGCACCACGGCCGCAATGGTGTTCGGTTCGGCCTTCCCCCTGGCGCAGGACGAACTATTCGAGGCGACCCGGCGCGCCGGGCTGCGCATCGTCAGCGGTCGCGGCATCCAGACCCAGGGCCCGGACTCGGCTGCCCCGCTGATGACCTCGGAGTCAGACGCGATTGCACTGACAACCGCCGAGATCGACCGGTGGCACGCGGCCGACACCGGAAACCCCGACACCGCTCGGCTACTCACCGCGATCGTGCCGCGCTTCACGCTGTCGGTGACAACGCAGACCCTCGCGGCGCTCGGTGAGCTGTACGCACAGGTACGCGACCGCGGCGTCTACGTCCACACGCACCTCAACGAGAACAATCGGCCCGGCACCGGCGAGGTCGACCTGGTAAAGCAACTCTTCGACGTGGAGTGCTACCTCGACACCTACGACGGCAAGTTCCTCCCCGGTTCGGCCGTCGGGGGCGAGAGCCTGCTCGGCAGACGCACCGTTCTGGCCCACTGCGTCCACTGCACCGACGCAGAGTTGGCCCGGATGGCAGAGACCGGCACGTCGATCGCGCACTGCCCGACGTCGCAGTTGTTCCTCGGCTCGGGCACCATGCCGTGGAACCGCACCGTCGACGCGGGCGTGACCATCGCGCTGGGCAGCGACTGCGGAGGTGGCGACGAATGGCTCATCTCGAAGGTCGCAGGCGACGCCTACAAGGTGCACATCTCCGAGCCCGGCGAGGCAAGCGTCGCAATGCATCCGGCGCAGATGTTGTTCAGCGGAACCCTCGCAGGCGCACGGGCTCTCGACGCCGAATCACGCTTCGGCAACTTCGACGTCGGCAAGGAGGCCGACTTCCTGGTGATCGACCCACAGCAATGGCCGCCGCTGGAACGGATGCTACGCAACGGAGTTCGCGACGACGACCCGCAAAGAGCGCGCGACCAAACACTTTTCGCGCTCCTGATGGGAATGCGCGAACCTGCGATCGCGGAGGTCTACGTCGGGGGCGACAAGGTCGACGCCGACGCGGTGTGACGGCTCAAGCGGTGTGATTTTCTGCGCAGTGTGTGAGCTTTCGCGGCCCGGCGTAGCTCAGATCGGGTGGCCGTCCCATTCGTGGTCGTGCATGAAACCCTCGGCAAGACCGACGTGGTAGCGGCGGCAGTCACGCAGGATCGACGCGTAGGCGACTGGCAGCATGATTCCGGGTTTCATGTCTCCACGCTCGAAGATGACGTCCTCGTAGGAGTGAAAGTCCTTCCAGAACTGGCGCATCGACCGCCCCTGGCGTGATGCCTTTGTCCAGCCGTAGAGCAGCATGCCGAGGCCGATCATGCGGTCGACGTCCGAGTCGGGCACGATCAGGTCGTCGTTGTCGCCGAAGAACGCCGCGGGTACGTCGTTGTGGGGGCGGAACATCATGATCCCGCTCGTCGACCGCGGGTTGCACTCGATGCAGTAGATGCTGCCGTCGGTACCCTCGATGAAGTCGAACCCGGCCTGCCCGGTAAAGCTCTGCGCCGCAACGAATTCGGTGATCCAGTCGAGGATCGGTTGGTGTTCGATGGAGGTGAACGACAGACACGAGCTGCCGCCGATCGCGTAGCTGACGGGGTACGTGGCGTGCGCGTTGACCTTGCCATCGCGGCAGACCGAGTAGGTGCAGTACCGCTTGCCTTCCATCCACTCCTGGGCCAGCCACGGATTCGTCGGATCGTATTCGACCCAATCGAGATTCTGTCCGGGAGTGATCTTGTGTACCTTCTGCGACCCGCGCGAGTAGCACTGCTTGAACGCGAACGGAACGTCGAAGTCGAGGGCTGCGGCGTCGTCGGGTCCCTCGACGACCGCGAACTTCAGTGTCGGGATGCCCAGGGAGACCAGCTCGCGCTGAAAGTCGTATTTGTTGTGCAGCTTGTTCTCGGTGTCGAAGTCGGACAAAAACACTTCGCACTCCGGGGGAAACGTCCCACCATCATCGACAGGATGTCGGTTTCCTCGTGGATGGGAATGACCATGTCGACTTTCTCGTCGACGACGATGCGAGCGAGTTCGCGGCAGTAGTCGCGGGGCTCGAACTTCGGTGCGGGCACCTTGTGAAATGCGTCGACCGAGTTGGAGAAGCGGCTGACACCGATCGGAATGCTGTCGACGACGGTCACCCGATGACCTGCCGCCGACATCAGCCTCGCCAGGTTCAGCGTGAGGAAAGAGCGGCCGAAGGTGATCAGGACGTGCTTCTTCGGGGATGTCGCCACATCGCGAGTCTAGTCAGTTGTCCCAACCCTCCGACGCGGGCGGCATGACAGTCCTCGGATCGGCGGCGATAGACCTCGAGACGGGCGCCGATGGGATTGTCGGTACCTCAGTGGATACTGAGAGCGGAATAATAACTCGCTTGCCGACCGTTAACCGATGAGTTGTGGTTATCGGGGGAGTCTCTACTGCACGACCACTGGCGATCGCACAACCGCTGTGATTACACGACCGCCAGCGATTGCACGAGCCTGTGCCAGACGACTCCTCAGCTCCCGTCCACGGGGCGCGAAGCGAGTGGACTGACCGGATAACGAATCGCGAACAGGACGAGAGGTAGGTCGCATGTTCCTCATCGGCGTCATCGCGGCGAGCCTCGCCGCGGTGGCTTACGGCATGTCGACGGTGCTGCGCGCCCTCGGGGCTCGTCGTGCCGCGCAGACCGAGCGTGATGAGGGGATCGAGACCACCAACGCCGCAGGTGGGCCGACACTTCGCTCCACGGCGTCGACCTTCGTCGACCCTGCGTTCATCCTCGGTACGGTCCTGGTGACTGTCGGATTCGCCGGCGGCGCTGTCGCCGCCCGCTACCTGCCGCTGTTCTTGTCGCAGACGATCGTCTCGGCCAACCTGGTGATCACCGCACTGCTGGGCACCATCATGCTCAACATTGCGCTGCACACCCGCGACTGGGTCGCCATCTGGCTCGTCGTGTTCTCGCTGTGCCTTCTCGGTATGTCGTCGTCGCATCAGACGGGCGATTCCGGGGGCTACTCATTCCACTGGCTGTTGTTCTTCGCCACCATCGTCCTGAGCGTGCTGGCGCTGCTGTCGGTGTACCGACTCGGCCGACACGGCGCTATCGCAGGCGGCGCTGCCGCAGGCCTGCTGTTCGGTGTCATCGCCATCGCGGTGCGCATCCTCGATGGCATCCATCCCTTCGACCCCGTCCGACTGCTCCTCGATCCCGCAGCGTGGACCATCGCGGTCGCGGGAGCCGTCGGATTCTTCGTGCAGACCGTCGCACTGCAGCTCGGCGCTGTCAATGGCGTCACCGCAGTGCTCGTGGTCGGCGAAACGGCAGGTCCGAGCCTTATCGGCGTCATGTTCCTCGGCGATCAGGCCAAGCCGGGCCTCGGTTGGCTTGCGCTGGTTGGTTTCGTCGGAGCTGTCGTGGGTGCGGTGCTTGTCGCCTGGTACGGGTCCGGAGATCCCGACCACTTCGGCGAGGCACCCCCGATGAAGGGCGGGTGGCGTCGCGGGCGTGAAGACGATGAGTTCGACGACGAGTATGACGAGGGCGAGTTCGAAAGCGACGAGTTCGAGAGCGGCCAGTTGCGCTCAGATATGACCGCATCCGATGAAATCGACTCGTTCGGATTCGCGCCCGCCGACTTTGACGACGATGACTTCGACGACGATGACTTCGACGACGAAAACGACGAGGACCCCAGCGGTGATGATGGCCGCAGCGGTGCTCAGGGCCGCAGCGCTGGTGACGGCTCGGTGGCGAGGTCGGACATCGACTTCACCGACGTCGACCTCGACGACCGGCAGCACTCGCAGCGCTACTCGCGCTGATCGGTGTCCTCGACCTCCTGGGCGCCAGCGTCCCGACCGCCCGACTCCCGAGCACCCGTCTCCTGACCGTCTGCCGCCTGAGCACCCACCACCTGGGCGCCTGCCGCAAGAGCGATATCGCCCGGCCCGCTGTCCCGCAGCCCCGTATCCCCCTTGCCGCTGTGCCCCTTGCCGCTATCCCCCTTGCCGCTGTCCCCCTTGCCGCTATCCCCCTTGCCGCTGTCCCCCTTGCCGCTGTCCCCCTTGCCGCTGTCCCCCTGGTCCAGCCCTGCCTCCCCCTGGCCCGCGGCAACGCGCACGGCGGCGCGCAGATTGCGGATGGCGCCGAGTCGCCACGCGGTGGCGAACCACATGATGATCACGAACGGCGCGATGATCAGCATCGACCACAGGTAGCTGTTGTTGGGCATGACGTCGGAGATCACCTGCGCTCGTGACACGCCGTCGACCTCGGCGGGCAGCCATGCCTCGAGGATGTTGCGTGTGAGTTTGACCGGCGCGAACGGGCCGGCACTCGACGCGAGATAGAACGAGATCAGCACGATCGCCAATGAGCCGAGCCATCCGATGACCCTGACCTGGGAGCCAAGGATCTCCGCAGCCGTCCTGATCGACTCGACGGTGAAGCCCAACATCAACACCAGGAGCAGACACGCGACCTGGACGGAGAGCAGTTCCTCTATGACAGACGATTCGTCGTCGCTCGACGCCATGCTCGGCAATCCGATTGCCAACGAGATCAGCCCCGAGATCAGTGCGACGAGCGTGACAGAGCTGGCCGCGCCCTCGATCCGGGCGAATGAGCCGCGCATCGCACCCTCGGTCGCTGCGCTCGCCACCTTCGGACCGACGTCGTAGACGATCAGCACGACGAGTCCGGAGATCAGCGCGCTCAGCAGCCACGCAATCGTGGTGGTGCACACGGCCGCCAGCGCGAAGGAACCGATCAGTGGTCCGAACAGGCTGTCGGCGCTATCCGACAGACGTGTTCCGACGAGCCGCAGGACCCCGACGATCGCGATGACGAGTCCACCGGCGAGAAGCGGACCGGAGAACTCCGAAATCTCGACGGCGTCGAGGTCGGGATCGCGACCTCGGATGACATGCCATTCGGCGGCCGTCAGTTGTCGCAGTCCGCTTCCCCACCGCGTGCGGTCGCTCTCGGCTCCGGGCCGTGTGTTGCCCACGTCCACCAGATTAGGTACCGACCGCCCGCTGTTGGGTGAGGATCGCCGCGATGTCGGCGCGGTCGGTCACGTCGAGCTTCACGCAGGCACGGTAGATGTGCCCCTCCACTGTGCGCACGGACACCACGAGGCGCTCGGCGATCTGCTTGTTCGAGAGTCCGGCAGCCACGAGGTTGGCGATCTCGCGTTCGCGCGTGGTGAGCGGCAACGGTTGCGCCGCACGCTGCAGCGCAGGCGTTCGCAGGCCTCCGCACGACGCCGAGATACGATCGGCCATCGCTGCCGACGCGACCGTCGCGGAACGGTGTGAAGCGTTGTCGTGCAACACACTTGCCTGCGCGGCCGAGTCGGCTGCCGACAACAGGTAGCCCAGCTTCTCGAAATCCGCAGCACACAGATCGAGTTCGACGCCGTCTCCATCGGCACTTGCCCGCGCGTGCCGCGCGTAGAGACCGACGAGCGGACCGTCGACGATGTCGCCGAGTTCAGCGAGTCTGTCCGCCACGGACGTGTCACCGAAACGTGCAGCGGCATGCAGTGATTCGGCTTCGACCGCGAACTGCCCTGTCTCACGAGCCTGCTCGGCCGCATCATTGGCGAGGGTGATCGCGGTGGTGATCATCCCGGTGGATGCGGCTTGGCAGGCGGCAGCGACGCCGAGCATCGGGCCGAACACCGCAACCTGCCTGCCGTATTGCTCGCGGGCTCGGGTGAGCGCGACGTCGGCGTCGTCGGGTAATCCCATTGCCGACAGCGACTCGATGAGGAACAGGTAGGCGGGGAAGTTCCAGGTTGCCGAGTATTCGTCGGTGTCGAGCGTCGCGAGGGTCTGCTCGATGCGTCGTGTGACGGCGGTGCACTTTCCGCGCGCGAGGTCGACAGCGGCGACGAGTTCTCCCGCCATCGCCCAGCCGAGGTATTGCGCGGTGTCGGCGAACGTGGCGTACCGCTGTGCTGCGACCTGAGCGTCCTCGAGGCGGCCGGTGAGCGTGAGTGCGAGTACCTCGCCGATGCCCGCCGGAAAGCGCAGCATCCCATCGGTTTTCGCCTCAGCGTCACGTGCCCGGGCCGCAAGCGGCGCGACGTCGTCGCCGCGTCCCTGTAGCGCGCGGGCGAGCATGCCGCCGAACGCCGCCCACTCGACTGCCCAGGGCAGCGGAGATGACGCCGCGAGTACATCGTCGGAAAGCTCGACCGCCCGCGCGAGATCGTTCTCGAAAAGCGCACACGCCGACCCGATCGCGTCGACGATCGGCGTGAGTAGGGGTTCGGTGACGCGCGCACGGACTTCGTCCAGCAGTTCGTCGGCGCGTTTCGAATCTCCCATGGCCCAGAACATGTTTCCGACGCGCAGGACGCCGATGCGGGTGGCTCTGATCTCATCGAGATCGCCTAGTCGGTACTGCGCAAGTAGCTGCTCGGCTTTGTCGGGTTGGGCCTGCCACATCAACGCTCGGGCGAGCAGCTCCGCCTCGTCTGCGCCGCCGCCGTCGGCGATTGCCGCACGCGCGAACCGCTCGCCCATCGGGACCTGTGCCAAGTTGAGCGCGTCGCGGGCCGCCGAACCGAGCAGTGACGGGTCGATGGCACCGACGTCGCTTTCAAGGGCCAAGTCGGCGAGGCGAATCCGCGCCGCGGGCGTGTCCTTGGGACGCGAATCGAGTGCTCTGACGAGTGCACCGCGAAGTCGACGCGACGACGCGAGGCCGAGGCCGTGCCGGATGACCTCGCCGAACAGCGGATGGTGGAACGAGACATTGAGGCTGCGGCCGTCGCGCGTGATGCGGACGAGGCCGTCGATCTCGGCTTGTTCGACGGCCTCCTCGCTGGCAAGGTCGGACAGCACGTCGATGTCGAGCGGTTCGCACAGGCTCAGGTACTTCAGTGCGGCGAGGACGTCGGGCTGCAGTTGTTCGACGCGTCCGGCGAGGAGCGACGCGAGCTCGGAGGTGATCGCCGCACGTCCGCGAAGCTGCCACACGCCATTGACCTGCCGTAGGGTCCGCGCAGCTCGCGCACCTTCGACCAGGTGTCGCAGGAACAGGGCGTTGCCGCCGGATGCCTCCCACATACGGTCTGCGGAATGCTCTTCGAGCTGGCCACCGAGGACGGACTCGATGAGTTCGACGCTCTGCTCTTTGGTGAACGGCGACAACGTGATTCGAATGAGGTGATTGTCTTTCCAGAGCGAGGTTACGGCGTCGGGTACGGCCTCACCGCTGCGCACGGTCGCGACGATCTGCACTGCGCGATCGATGGCGAGTTGATGGAGCAGCGTCGCCGACAACTCGTCGAGGAGGTGCGCGTCGTCGACTCCGATGATCGTATCGCCCTCTGCGAGAAGGGTTTCGCGCGCTGCTGACAGGTAGGTCACCGGGTCGCTCGACACCGCGGGACCGACTAGGTGTGCGAACACCCCCAGTGGAATCGAGCGGGCAGACTCGGTACCCGCAACCCAGCGCACCCCGGTTTCGGTGCCCGCTGTGACCAGCCGCGCGAGCGTCGTCTTACCGACTCCCGAATCGCCGGTCAGCACCACCCCACACACCGAACCCCCCGGATTCAGCGCGGACTGGATCGTGCGGAATTCCTGCTCCCGCTCGATCAGAGGCCAAGTGCCTTGCATGGGTCACGAGTTTAGTCACTGACCTGCGACTCTCCGACACGACGAGACAAGGCTGTCCCCTGAACGGAGTACCCGACGGGTCTCGCTGGTCCAAAGGGTTTGGGTGGTCCAAAGGGTTTGGGTGGTCTGTCGGGTCTGCTACCCGGCGTCGCGTCGATTCACCAGAAGCACGCCGACTGCGAAGACGATCGCCGCGAAGACACCGAAGTAGATCAGCGAAACCCACGAATTCCAGTGGTAGCCATCGCCGGGAAAGTCACCGTCGAGGAATCGAGAGCCGTTGCGGAACGGGAGAAATGGTCCGATTCGACGTCCGACGACCGGCAGGGCCGCGGCAACGTTCTCGAGGACGAGCATCCACACCAGCACCACCGAGACCGCACCCGCGGTCTGCCGCACGATGGCACCGACACCGATCCCCACGATGACGCACAGTGCCGCCCAGACCGCTGTACCCCAGATCTGTCTGATCACGTGCTCGCTGCCGAGGTCTAGACCGGCGGAGCCGTTCAACGCCTTCACGAGCAGAACACTGCACAACGACAACGGCACGACGACGACAAACGTCAACGCGACGTACACCAGCGCCTTCGCGCACAACACATTCTGGCGACGAGGGGTTGCCAGGAACGACGTGCGGATGGTCCCGAAGCGGAACTCGGTGGTCACGCCGAGTACCGCCATGATCATCAGGATGACGACTCCGAAGAAGTTCACACCGATCAGATACACCGACGCCGCGCTGCTCTGGTCGAACGATCCGTCGGTGGCTGCGCCCTCGGGTTGATCAGCGACCCCGCCTGCACCGCGGGTCACGAGCGCGATCAGTCCCGCGATACCGAGACCGAGTACGACGACCGCCGCAATGCACCACCACGGCGCACGGGTACTGGTCAGCTTGATGCGTTCAGCCCGAACCGCGCCCATCAGTGCTGCCCTCCCCGATAGTCGATCGACTCGGCTGTGGCTGCCATGAAGACTTCTTCGAGCGACGGGGTGTCGGACACCAACTCGTGCAACCCGATTCCGGCAGCCGCCGCGACATCGCCGACCTGGTCGGTGGTGGCGTCGGCGACGGTGAGATACGTCCGGCCGTCCTGTCCGGCGACCGGGGTCACCGCGAGACCAGCGGCCTCGAGTGCCCGGTGGAGTTCCGCCGGTTGCGGGGTACGTACCCGGGCCACGGGGCGCGCCCGCGCAGTGAACTCCGAGATCGAGCAGTCGGCGATGAGCCTGCCGCGGCCGATGACGACCACGTGGTCGGCCGTCAACGACATCTCGGTGAGCAGATGGCTCGATACGAACACCGTCCTGCCCTCTGCTGCCAGCGCCCGCATGAAGTTGCGGACCCAGACGATGCCTTCCGGGTCGAGTCCGTTCACCGGCTCGTCGAAGACGAGAGTGTGCGGATCGCCGAGCAGTGCGCCCGCGAGCCCGAGCCGCTGCGACATACCGAGCGAGAATCCGCCCGCCCGCTGGTCTGCGACGGATGTCAGACCGACCATCTCGAGCACCTCGTCGACCCTGCCCACCGGGATGTCGTTGCTCGCGGCCATCCACCGCAGATGATTGCGCGCGCTTCGGTTGGGGTGCACCCACTTGGCGTCGAGCAACGCGCCGACCTGGCGGAGCGGATGATCGAGTTCGCGATAGAGGCGGCCCCCGACGGTCGCTGTTCCCGACGTCGGCCGGTCGAGGCCGAGGATCATGCGCATAGTCGTGGATTTCCCCGCCCCGTTGGGCCCGAGGAATCCGGTCACGCGCCCCGGCGCGACGGTGAAACTCAGGTGGTCGACGGCGGTCACGCCCCCGAAGGTCTTGGTCAGATCGGCCGCGGCAAGCATTGCCTCGACCATAGCAATCGAGGGCTACCCGCTGGACGGGGTTGCCGCGCCGCTGATGATTTCGACTCGGCAACTCGCTCCGCTCGCGGCCGGCTCAATCAGCGGAACAGGCCACATCCGCCGGCGCGGGCGCCTATCCGCTGGTCGAGCCTGTCGAGACCGCCCGGCCCGGCGAGGATGCCTGCGCCCAGAAACGCGTCGGGATGCGGCCCGCCCCGGCGGCGAGGTGGCCCGCGATCACCGCGTGGCGCATCGCGTTCGCCATGCGCTCTGGGTCGTCGGCGCGGGTCACGGCCGACGCGAGGAGCACGCCGTCGCAACCGAGTTCCATCGCCCGTGCGGCGTCGCTTGCGGTCCCGATGCCGGCGTCGAGGATGATCGGCACCTGCGCCGATTCGACGATCATCTCGATGTTGTGGGGATTGGAGATCCCGAGACCGGTTCCGATCGGCGACCCGAGCGGCATCACGGCGGCGACGCCGAGGTCGGCGAGTCGTGCCGCGAGCACCGGGTCGTCGTTGGTGTAGACGAGCACCGTGAAGCCGTCGTCCACGAGTCGTCGTGCGGCGTCGACGAGTTCGATGGGGTCGGGTAGCAGCGTGCGGTCGTCGGCGACCACCTCGAGTTTCACCCACGACGTTTCGACGGCTTCGCGGGCGAGTTGCGCCGTCAGCACCGCCTCCGCAGCGGTGTGGCACCCGGCGGTGTTGGGTAGCACGTCGATCTTCAAGCGCCGCAACAGATCCAGCACCCCGGTCGTCGATCCCGCGTCGATCCGTCGCATCGCGACGGTCGTCAGTTCGGTGCCCGAGGCGACGAGTGCCCGTTCGAGTACCGCGAGGTTCGCCGCACCACCGGTGCCCATGATGAGTCGGGAACCGAAGTAGCGGTCGGCAATTTGCAGTCCGCCCGAATCCTGTGTCGACGTGTCGGTTGCTGCTGAACCCATCTCAACCACCCTGCACAGCCGTGACGACTTCGATGACGGCGTCGGGCGGAACAACCGTGTCCCATCGTCCACGCGGTACCACTGCCCCGTCGACGGCGACCGCGACGCCACGGTCGGGCAGTCCGAGACCTCGGACGAGCGCGTCGACGGTCGGCTGCGCGTCCCACTCGTGACGCTCTCCGTTCACAGTGAAACTCACCGTGCCTCCTCGTATCCGTACACGTCATCTTCGCGACTGACTTCTTGCTGAACATCGTTGTGCTGCAACAGTTCCAGGACCCGATGCGCGGTGTATGGCGCGAGGACGATCCCGTTGCGGCCATGCCCCGCCGCAACCAGCACTCGCTCGTCGATACGACGGATCAGCGGCAGCCCGTCTGCCGAGCACGGGCGATATCCCACACCGACTTCGGCGAGTGTGTAGCTCGCGAGTCCCGGCATCACCGTGAGCGCATCGTCGAGCAGGTCGCGGACGCCCGCAACCTCTGCGCCCGGCTCGTCGGATTCGTATTGTGTTGCGCCGACGACGATTCCGTCCGCCCGGGGCACCAGGTACACCGTGCGGCCGTCGACTCTGGCACGCACGACGTGACTCGGTGGCGGCACCGACCAGCGTGTGCGAGACAACCGCAGGATCTCGCCCTTCGCGACGTGTATGCGCGCGCCGGACCAGAGCTGCGGCACGCCGGCCCCGGCCGCGAGCAGCACCTGCCGACCCGCGACGTCGTCGAGGTCGGTGATCGTGTCGTTCCGCAGGTGCGCGCCGGCATCCCGCAGTGCACCGCGGAGCCGGGCGAGCAGCAGGCGATTGTCGACGGCACCCTCGCCCAGTGCGACGAACCCGCCGCGCAGCCGTGAGGTCAGCGCGCCCTCCAACTCGCGGATGGCCGCGGGGCCGATCGCTCGGATCTCACGCCCGGCACCCAGCGCCGGCGCCCAGACCTTTTCGGCCAGACGCGTGAGGTGTTCGAGATCGGTTGCCGTCGTCGCAACGAACAGGGAGTCGGCAGCCGTCGCGATCGTCTCGCGGGTGTCTTCTACACCGGAGTCCTCTACGGCGTCGTCGCCGAGGCGTGCCAGCAGGGTCGGCCACTGCGCGACCGATGTCGACGTCGCGGCAAGCAGCGCTTCCTCGCCCGGCAGCCCCTCGCCGAGCGAGCCGAGCATGCCGCCCGCGACGTGTGAGGCCCGCTGCTGAGGTCCGGCGTCGTAAACCACCACTCGCATGCCCGCGTCCGCCGCTGCGAGTGCGCTGGTCAGTCCGATGACTCCGCCGCCGACGACAGCGAGGTCGGGGGTGTCGATTGCAACAGTCAACTTCTCGAGATCCTTCCTTCGCCGGCATGACCCGGATCAGGTACGACGGTCAGCGGGGGCGTCCCGCACTCTCAGCCCGCCGATCCGCGGGCTCCCGTGTCTGTCGAATCCACCTTACTGCTGCGCCTGCTTCCCCCTGACCCCTGCTTCCCCCCTTGCCCCTGCTTCCGCCACAGCACGCATGGCTACGCTGGCGATCGTGACCGCCCACCACGCACGCGCCAAGCGACTGGAGTCCGCGACCCTCTATCTCTGCACCGACGCCCGACGCGAACGCGGCGACCTGGCCGAGTTCGTCGACGCTGCGCTCGCAGGCGGCGTCGACATCGTGCAGTTGCGCGACAAGGGATCTGCGGGCGAAAAGCGCTTCGGAGCACTCGAGGCGCGTGAGGAATTGGAGATCCTCGCCGTGCTGCGCGAGATCACTCAGTCGCGCGGTGCCCTGCTCGCCGTCAACGACCGCGCCGACATCGCGACGCTCGCCGGGGCCGACGTCCTGCATGTGGGTCAGGATGACCTTCCGCCTGCCGCGGCGCGTCGGATCGTCGGCAAGAATGTGCTCGTCGGGAAGTCGACCCACGATGTCGATCAGGCCGCAGCGGCCGAAGCCGACCCCGACGTCGACTATTTCTGTGTCGGCCCGTGCTGGCCCACGCCGACCAAGCCGGGGCGTCCGGCACCCGGTCTCGACCTGGTGCGTGAGGTCGCGGCGAACGAATCCGCCGAGAACCCGCACCGCCGCAAGCCGTGGTTTGCGATCGGCGGCGTCGACGCCGAACGACTCCCGCAGGTCACCGAGGCCGGCGCGCGGCGGATTGTCGTCGTGCGTGCGATCACGTCGGCGTCGGACCCGTCTGCCGCAGCCTCTCAGTTGCGAGCCGGACTCACCTGACACGCCCCGGGGAGTACACGCAGGCGAAACCCACTTGCGTCGCCTGGGGTGCGCAGCGATAAAGTGAACGTCACCATGTTGTGCGCGCCGAGCCTCCTCGTAGTTCGCCGCAGCGGGGTCTAGCTTCGACCGACCCCCCGCTGCGGGGTCGTCGTGCGCTCGTCGGTCATCGAATCTTCGACCGAAATGACCTTCAGCGATGCACAACCTTCACTTTTCTGCACCATGCTGTGACAGCAATGGCGCAGATCCTCTCTGGCAGCGGACCGGCCATGCACTCCCCAACGGAATCCGTCAGGAGGCAGCCGGCATGACCTGGCAGCAATTCGTCGACGAGTACACAACCAACGGTGCGATCCGACTCGGGTCGTGGACCGTCGCCCCAGCACCCGGCGACATGGTCGAATGCCGAGCAACCATCGCCTACGACGACCGGATCATGTCGATGACCGCGACGGCGGCCGGACCGGTCGGCGCGATGACCTCAATCCTCCACGACCTGGGAGTTTCTGTTCAGATCGTTCGGCTGCACCAGCGTCGACTCGACGATCGAAACGTCTCGTTCCTGCTGTGCGAACACGATCGTCGGCAGTGCTGGGCGACGGGCGACGGCGACACCACTGCCGACGCGAACATCAACGCACTCATCGCGGGGGCCAACCGGCTGCTCGCGGGCAGCGACCTGTACTCCTGAAACCCCGGATCTCTCAGACTCCTGAGTTCAATTCGTGGAGTCCAGCGTCGCGATGCGCTCACGAAGTCCCGGCCACGCGCTGCCGAAGGCGGGATGCAGTGGCAGCGTCGCCACATGCGCCTCGGGTACCCACCGCAGTTCCGCTGATTCTCCGTTGGCCGTGGTGATGACCGGGTGTTGCGCGTCGGCGATCACCGTCGTGTAGGTCCAGCCGCCGACCGTCCGGTGCGTGACCAGCGCGGCCACCACGGACACATCGTCGGGGGCGATGCCCGCCTCCTCGCCCGCTTCGCGGATCGCGGTGTCGACGGCACTCTCGTGCGAGTCGCGTGCGCCGCCGGGCAGACCCCAGGTGCCACCCTGATGCGACCATGCCGCGCGGTGTTGGAGAAGTATCCCGATCTCACCGTCGGGAAGCGGCGCCCGCAGCAGCAACCCTGCCGCGCCATGCAGCCCCCAGTACCTCGCACCGTCGTCGAGAACCCAACCGTCACCGTCGCCGCGCACTGCGCCTCCTGCTCGTACCCACACCCTGGAATGCTCTCCGAAAGCCCCGTGCCTCCAACTTAGGTGAACTCCGATCGCGGTGACACTCGCTCACCCCGACTCGCACTCGCTGCACCCCCGCACCATGAGCGTCGCGGACTAGGGTGGAAACGGACTCGACGTGGCGTGCGACATACCCAGAGAGAGCAGGTAACACTCGCTACAGACCGATGCAGAGGGGAGTGAGACGGTGACCGGCGATGCATCCCCCGTGCGGGCTGTGCTGACCCGCGCAGGGCGGACCGTACGCCCGGCCACGACGTCGCCCCCGCTTCGAGAGGTACTCAGCGATCGACGTGAATTGGTCGCGTCGGCACGTGCGGCGGCGCAATCACCGTTCTCCTCGGTGCGGCACTATGCCAAGACGACACCCGGGAAGCTGATCCTGCTGTGCTTCGTCGTCGCGGTCACCGCACTCGGAACCGGATGGTATGCGTCGACGACGCTGAACAACCGCACTCACCAGTTGCAGACGATCATCGACCGCTCCGAACCGTTGTCGGAGGCGGCTCAGGTTCTCTACAGTTCGCTCTCGATCGCCGACGCCGCGGCCAACTCGGCGTTCATCTCCGGCGGGCCCGAGAACCCGCAACTGCGGCAGCGATACTCCGACGCGTTGGCGACGGCGTCGTCGTCACTGCTGGTGACCGCGGGTAGCGACACCGGTCCCGGCGCGGATGCGACTGCGGAAGCCAGGGCACTGAATTCCGACCTCGAGGTTCTCACCACGACCATCCCCGTCTACAGCGGATTGGTCGAGACCGCGCGCACCAACAATCGGTTGGGTAATCCGGTCGGATCGGCGTATCTCGGTCAGGCGTCGGCGCTCATGCAGGACCGGATTCTGCCCGCGGCGCAGCGGGTGTACGAGCGTCGTTCGCTTGCCATCGCCGATCCGCAGAGCGCACTGACAACGCCGCCGTGGGGGGTGTACGCCGCGCTGCTGATCCTGGCGATCATGCTGATCGGGACGTCGCGCTACCTCGCACGACGCACCCGACGCCGCTTCAACATCGGGATCGTGGCAGCACTGGTCGCGATCATCGGCGGGCTGATCTGGCTGCTCACGTCGGGGTTGTTGTCGGTGGCGGCGACCAGTTCCGCCAAGGATGACGGCGCGACACCCCTACGTGAACTGACCGAGGCCCGCATCCTCACCCAGCAGGCACGTTCGGCCGAGACCCTGTCGTTACTACGACGCGGCGATCAGTCCGGGCTGCAGGACTCGTTCGAGCAGGCGACCACCCGGATCGGCATGGTGTTGGACACCCTCGACAGAGACGGCGGGTCGTCGGGGTCGTTGAGCAGCGACCAGATCACGTCGCTGCGTGCCGCGCTCGACCAATGGAAGAAGACCGACGCGCAGGTGCGTGACGCGATGACATCCGGAGACTTCACGCAGGCGCGGGCCATGACCGTTGGTTCGTCGCCGCAAAGCTCCGAGACCAGCTACAAAGCCGTCGACTCCGCCCTGGTGAACGCGATCACGACCACACGAACATCGTTCCGCGACGACATCAACACCGCGCAGCGGGTTTTGGGCTTCACCGGTAACGGCATTCTCGCGTTGTCGATCTTCGCGACGGTCGCGCTGATCCTGGGGATGATCCCGCGTATCCGGGAGTACCGATGACAGCGCGCACCATGGCCTCGGCGCGGACAGCCATCGCGTTCGTCGCGATCGCGCTGGGCGTCGTGGTGCTCGCGGGGTGCGTCAGCTTTCCCGCACCCGAGTCGCCGGGACCGAGTGCGACCGCGCAGACACCCGAGCCGCTCGGGGCGAGCTTCGACGTCGCCAAGGAAGCGCCACCGAACTCGTCGTCGTGTGACGCTACGCAGAGCTTGCGACCGGCGGCAGAACAACCTCAACCCGCACAGATGCCGCCGGGCAGCACCATGGACGCGATCTTCCGTCGCGGCAGGCTGATCGTCGGCACCGACATCGGTTCCAATCTGTTCAGTTTCCGCGACCCGATCACGGGCGACATCCAGGGATTCGATGTCGATCTCGCACACGAGATCTCCCGCGCGATCTTCAACGACCCCAACCGCATCGAGTTCCGGGTATTGAGTTCGGGCGAGCGCATAGACGCGCTGCGCAATCAAGAGGTCGACGTCGTCGTGAAGACGATGAGCATCACGTGTGATCGCCTACGCGAGATCAGCTTCTCGTCGCCGTATTACGTTGCATCCCAACGCATTCTGTCACTACGCGGATCAGGCATCACCGGGCCGGGACAACTCGCCGACAAGCGGGTGTGCGCGGCGCGGGGCACCACGTCGATCGGCCGCATGCAGCAGATCGAACCCCGTGCGAAGATGGTGACCACCACGACCTGGGCCGATTGCCTTGTCATGCTGCAGCAGTCACAGGTCGACGCCGTGAGCACCGACGACGCTGTTCTCGCCGGTCTGGCGACTCAGGATCCGTGGGCACAGGTCGTGGGGCCGAGCCTCGGTCAGGAGAACTACGGAGTCGGCATGCCCGTCGGACACGACGACATGGTGCGCTTCGTCAACGGCACCATCGCCGAGATTCGCGCGACCGGCCGGTGGCAGGAGATGTACGACAAGTGGCTGTCCATCCTCGGGCCCGGATACGGACCGCCCCAACCCACGTACCGCGATTGAGGCGACGCGAGATGCCACGAAGTGACAAGCACAGCGCAACGCCGGCCGCGGAAGTCGAGCGTGACGCCACCACCGACGCGACCAACGGCAGCGCCGACCGTGCCGACCTCGACGTCGGAACCCAACGTGCCGATCTCGCCGACCTCGACGTCGGAACCCAGCGTGCCGACCTTGCCGACCTCGACGTCGGGACCCAGCGTGCCGACCTCGCGGCACTCGACGTCGGCACGCAGCGGGCGGATTTCGCTGCGACGCAGGCGACTCCGAGCATCGGGATGCGCGACGAGTCGACGGGTCCGATCACTCCTGCGCGTGCACTCGATCCCAACGAAGCGCTGGTCTCGGTCGGGCAGACGCGCAGACTCGTGCCGCGTCGTCGGCCGCGAGTGCACGACCGTCGACTCGGCTCGGGGCTCGTCGAACTGCCCAAGGTCACCGACATCGAGCCGCAGGACGCGGTGCTCGATTCTCCGGTCATCGCCGAGGGCAAGCGCAACTGCTGGCGCTGCGGGCGCCCCGTCGGGCGCTCGTCGGGGGCCGGTGCAGGCGCACTGACCGGGGAGTGTCCCCACTGTGGTGCGCGCTATTCGTTCGTTCCGGGACTCGCGAAGGGCACGCTCGTCGCGGGCCAGTACGAGATCGCCGGCGCCATCGCGCACGGTGGACTCGGCTGGATCTACCTCGCGATCGACCGCAACGTCTCCGACCGACCCGTCGTCCTCAAGGGTCTGCTCAACTCGTCGGACTCCGAAGCGCAGCAGGTCGCTCTGGCCGAGCGACAGTTCCTCGCCTCGGTGAACCATCCCGGCATCGTCAAGATCTACAACTTCGTCGAGCACGTCACCGACTTCGGCGAGCGGTTCGGCTACATCGTGATGGAGTACATCGACGGCAAGCAGCTCGGCGACATCATGGCCGAGGGCTCCCTCAGTGACGAGAAGATCGAGAAGTACATGTCGGGGCTGCTGACCTCGCTCGAGTACTCACACCGCGTCGGCGTGGTCCACCGGGACATCAAGCCCGCAAACGTCATGATGACGACCGCCGACGAGGTGAAGGTCACCGACTTCGGCATCGCGCGGGCCATCTCCGACACGGCCGGCACGATCGCGCAGACAACCGCGATCCTCGGCACCGCATCCTACTTTTCGCCCGAGCAGGCCCGCGGGGAGACCGTCGACGGCCGCAGCGACCTCTACTCGGCCGGCATCGTGCTCTACGAGATGCTCACCGGCCGTGTGCCCTTCCAGGGCGACTCGGCAGTCGCGGTCGCGTACCAGCACGTCACCGAGCCGCCGCGCCGCGCGAGCGAACTCAACTCGCGCGTCACGCCGGCGCTGGATGCGGTGGTCACCAAGGCGCTCGCGAAGCGCGCCGACGACCGCTACCAGACCGCCGCCGAGTTCCGCACCGACCTGCAGAACGCGTTCAAGGGCATCGCCCCCGCATACACGCACGCGGTCGCCGAGGACGCGACGCCGACCGAGCTCTTCGGCGCTGGCCCGACCGCGATCGACGCGACGCAGTCGGCCCTCAACTCGATGAACGAGGACGACGATCGCGCCCCGCAGGTCCAGCGTCGCCCCCCGGCGATGTGGATCTGGGGTGCCGTCGCACTCGTCGCCGCGGTGCTCATCGGCGTGCTGCTGTGGGTGCTGCTGCTGAGCCCCACGACCCCGCTGCCGCAGACGAGCGCCACGGTACCGAACGTCGTCGGGATGACCGAGGAGGAGGCCACCGCCACCCTCGAGGAGGCACAGCTCACGAACGTGCGCGTCGAGCACGCCGCGAGCGAGGACGTAGCTCCCGGCGAGGTCATGTCGCAATCGCCGCCGGAGGGCTCGAGCGTTGCGCTCGACACCACAGTCACCATCACGCTTTCCTCCGGGCCCGATGCGATCAACGTGCCCTCGCTCGATGGCCTCACGGCTGAGGAGGCGAAGACGTCCCTCGAAGACGTCGGCCTCCGGCTCGGCACCATCATCAACGAGGACTCCGAGGATGTCCCCGCCGACCAGATCATCCGCAGCGAGCCGGGCGCGAACACCTCGGTCGAGCCTGGTTCGACCGTCAACCTGTACGTCTCGAGCGGCAATGTGACCCTACCCGACGTGAGCGGCCAGCCGATCGCCGACGCCGAAAGCCAGCTGACCGAGCTCGGGCTGAGCCCCGTGCGGCAGGAACTGCCGAGCTGCCAGGCGCAGGACGGCAACCCCGTGGTCAGCATGTCGGTCGCGCCTGGCCCCGTGGCCCAAGGCAGCGAAGTCACGCTGAGCTACTGCTCGGGCACCGCGCCCGACCCCGACCCGCAGCCGAGCGACGACGGCAGCACGACCGACGACTCGGGTGACAACGGCAACGGCGACGCCAACGGCAACAACGGGAATGGCAACGGCAACAACGGCGCCGGCTTCGGCAACCGCTAGCTAGGAGCCGAGCAGGGCCCCCATGCCCACCGTGACGTCCGCGGGCGCGAGGAACGTCTCGTCGATCCACGGGAACAGCCACAGCACGCACGCCGCGAGCACCGCGGCGATGATCACGAGCATGAAGAGCAGCTTCACCGGCCACGGGCCGGGAAGTGCACGCCAGAGCGCTCCGTACAATTCCGTCTCCTATTCGCGGCCGGTGTCTTGGCCGTTGTTCTGCGTGCGCTCGTTCACGACGTTCGCGATCTCGTCCGGGGCGCCCTCATCGCGGGGCGTGAAGTCCACGAACACCGAGTAGGACACGACGCGCTCCGCGACCGAGTAGATCGGGTTGCAGGTCATCATGAGCAGGATGCGGTCGCTCCCCTGCTCCTCCGGGTAACGCGGCACGTCCGACAGGATCGACACCTCGTAGGGGTCGACGTACTCGCCGGAGCGGAACTCGTACTCGTACCAGCCATCGATGGTCTCGACATACGCGTGGTCACCGACCTGGAGGTTCGGGATGTTCTGCATCGGCGCGCCGTACGCGAGGCGGTGGCCGGCGACCGCGAAGTTGCCGATCGCGCCGGGCGCATCCGACTCCATGTAGTACCCGACGTAGTTGTCGAGCACGCCGTACTGGGTGATGTCGGTCGCGATCGTGCGCGAGTAGTCGGCGCCGAACGCGGGCACGTAGAGCACTGCGAAGGGCTCGGCCTCCCCCGTGGGCGTCGCGCGCACCGGGATGCCGCCGGTGTCGACCTCCGGCGCCGGCGCATCCGTGTAGTTCTTCTCGAACTCCTGGCTCAGCTCGCTGCCCGCGGAGTTCTGCTCGTTGCCCTGGATCAGGTCGTTCAGCCAGTACTTCCATCCCATGAAGGCGAGGGTGCCGAGGCCGGCCGTGAGCAACAACTCGCCGAGCACGCCGGTGACCGTGATCCGCTGGGCGCGCTTGCGCCGCTGCTCCCTGCGGGCACGTCTGGTGTCGGCAGGGGCGGGCGAACTCATGCGCGCAATTGTAGACGGCTAGAATGCCTTCATGCCCAACGAGACTCCCAAGGCCGGTCACGACGACGATCTGTCCGACGACATCATCGAAGTCCAGGAAGACGACCTCGAGGACGAGGCCGACGACGCTACGGACGACGGCGTTGAAGCCGAGGCGGAGTTCGACGAAGACGACGACTCGGACGACGTCGACGACGACGATGACGTCGAGGACGACGACGAGGACGACACCGTCTCGGCGGCCGGCGCGACCAAGCGCAAGAAGGCCGCGAAGAAGCCGCTGACGAAGGCGGAGCTGCGCGAAGAGGCCAAGAAGCACAAGCGCGCCGAGCGCGAGCGCATCGAGCGCTCGAAGCAGATCGCCGCCGAGGCCCGCGGCAAGAAGTACGAGCCGAAGGGCTCGGCGAAGGCCAAGACGAAGGATGCGGACGGCAAGCCGCGCACGAAGGAGCAGCAGCGCGCCGCCGCGGCCGCCGAGAGCCGGGCCGCCGAGGGCAACCCGGTGTGGTTCAAGCCGATCATGTTCGGCTTCCTGATCCTCGGGTTCATCTGGATCCTCGTGTACTACCTCTCCTCCGGCCGCGCCCCCGTTGGCGCGCTCGGCGACTGGAACATCCTCATCGGTTTCGGCATCGCCCTCGTGGGGTTCCTGATGATGTCGAATTGGAAATAGCGCCCGCACCTGGGCACAACTCGGCAAACTGCCGGTTAATCTATGGGTTGACCGGCAGTTTTTCTGTGTGCAGAGTTATGCACAACTTATCCACGGGTGTGGAGAATTACAACAGTGTAATTACACCGCGGTAGTTATCCCCAAGGTGTGGATTGATCTGGGGATAACCCTGCGTAGGGGCTAGGACAGCAGGCCGACGAGCGGCGGGATCGCGACGCAGAGCGCGCCGACGAGCACCTGCAGCCAGAGGCCGAGCGTAGGCCACTGCCGGCGCCCCTTCTTGATCTTGCCGGGCCGCTCGCGACCCCGCTCGACATCGAACAGCGTCAGTGCGCCGCAAATAAGGCCGACGACGAGCCCGCCGACGTGCGCCTGCCAGGAGATCCCGGGGTTGAGGAACGAAACGGCGACGTTGATGCCGATGAGCACAAGCATCGAGGTGACGTCCTGCCCCGTGCGGCGCAACACGAGGAACCAGGCGGCAAAGAGGCCGAATACAGCCCCGGATGCTCCAATCACCCAACTGCCCGGCGCGAGCAGCGCGACGGCGAGCGAGCCGCCGAGTGCGGAGACGACGTAGAGCGTCGCGAAGCGGAGCGAGCCGATGAGCGGCTCGAGCGCCCGGCCAAAGATCCACAGCGTGAGCGTGTTCATCGCGAGGTGGAGGAACGAGCCGTGGAGGAACGCGGCGGTGAGCATCCGCCAGGGCTCGAACGCGAGCTGACCGTTCGCGTAGTAGTGGCGCGCGTCCGTGAACTGCGGCGAATACGAGCCGTAGACGTCAATGAGGTCGTTGCCGAAGGTGCGCGTGAGCCACTGCAGGATGCCCACGACCACAATGAGGCCCATGAGCGTGTAGGTGACCGGGCTGCCGCTGCCAATCAGGCGCGAACGCAGCTGGCCCATCCTGCCGCCCGCCGCGCGCACGCGCTGCTGCCGGTGCTCGCGCTGCTGTTGCTGCACGCGGCCCTGCTGCTCGGCGAGGCACTCGGGGCAAATGACGCCGACCGGCGCCTGAGTCTGACACTCCGGGCAAATCGTGCGACCGCACCGCTGGCAGAGCACGAAGCTCTGCCGGTCGGGGTGGCGATAGCAGGTGTTGCTGGAGGGGGAACGTTCGGCGCCGGTCGGCGTGTGGGTCATTGAGTGCTCGGGAAGGGCGCGGGAGCCTAGAGGCTCTCGACGGAGACCGAGTTGATCACGACGTCCTCGAGCGGCTTGTCGCGACCGTCGGTCTGCACAGCCTCGATGGCGTCGACGACCTTCTTCGACTCCTCGTCGGCCACCTCACCGAAGATGGTGTGCTTGCCCTGGAGCCAGGTGGTCGGCACGGTCGTGATGAAGAACTGCGAGCCGTTGGTGCCGCGGCCCGCGATCTTGCCGGCGTTCGCCATCGCGAGCACGTAGGGCTTCGTGAAGTCGAGCTCGGGGTGGATCTCGTCGTCGAAGTTGAAGCCGGGGCCGCCACTGCCGGTGCCGGTGCGGTCGCCGCCCTGGA
>NZ_DLSO01000173.1:0-1863 GCF_002500165.1 Gordonia sp. UBA7860
TCGACACGCCGCTCGTTCCTCGCGGCCGCTCGACCAGCGTGTGCGGCGCTCGACCCGCGGTAAGGGCGCTCGACCAGCGGAGGGGCCGCTCGATCGGCGGAGACTCACCAGATCCGGGCGAGGACGGCGAGTAGGTCGTCGGCGATCTCGGATCGGCAGATGACGAAGTCGGGCATGTACGGGCGTGGGCGGTTGTAGAGGATGGGCGAGCCGTCGAGGCGGCTGCAGTGAAGCCCCGCGGCGAGCGCAACGCCGACCGGGGCGCAGTTGTCCCACTCGTATTGGCCGCCCGAGTGGACGTAGGCGTCGACGTCGCCGCGGACCACGGCCATCGCCTTGGCGCCCGCCGACCCGATCTCGACCGGCGCCAGACCGAGCGCACGCGATACCGCGGCCACCTCATACGTGCCGCCCCAACGGGACACGGCCATGCGGTGTCGTAGCGGGCCGCTTGTGGGTTCCACGGTGTCGGTGCGGAACAACTCGCCGGTCGCGGGCAGCGAGACCGCCGCCGCTGTCACCACGCCGGACTCGGTGAGTGCGACATGGACTGCCCAGTCGGCAGTGCCGGAAGCGAACTCGCGCGTGCCGTCGAGCGGGTCGATGATCCAGACACGATCGGCGCTCGCGCGGTCGCCGACGTCGTCGGCCTCCTCGGAGAGCACAGCGTCGGAGCCGCGATGCCGACGCAGCACGTTGCCGATCCACGCCTGGGCCATCGCGTCGCCGAGGTCGCCGAGTTGTCGACCACCCAGCAACTGTCCCGAGCGCACTCCGACGAGGATCTCACCTGCCCCGACCGCGATCCGAGCGGCGAGCTCGGCGTCGGAATGTGCGGAGATCATGCACTTACTAGAGCACACTGGAGGCATGCCTGAGCTGCCCGAGGTCGCCGCCATCGCCGATTACGTCGACGAGCACGCTGCCGGCTTCCCGATCCGTCGTGTCGACGTCGCGTCGCTGTCGGTACTGAAAACAGCAGATCCGCCGTACACCGCGCTGATCGGGCGCATCGTCGACTCCGCGTCGCGGATCGGCAAATACCTCGTCATCACGACGATTCCCGGCAGTGCCGAGCAGGTCGACGAGCCGACGATCAGCCTGGTCATCCATTTGTCGCGCGCGGGGTGGCTGCGCTGGAGCGAGGATCTCTCGCCGCGACCGCTACGTCCCGGCGGCAAGAGCCCGATCGCGCTACGCGTGCACTGCGGGTTGCCCGGAGAAGGCTTCGACGTCACCGAGGCCGGCACCCAGAAGCGATTGGCCGTCTGGGTGGTCCGCGACGCCGCCGACGTCGATCGCATCGCGTCACTCGGCCCGGATGCGATGGCGGTGACTCGCGACGAACTCGCGGAAATCCTGCGCGGCACGTCGGGCCGAATCAAGAACGTCCTGACCGATCAGCGGGTGATCGCCGGGATCGGAAACGCCTACTCCGACGAGATCCTGCACACCGCAAAGCTTTCGCCGTTCGCGTCGTCGAAAACACTGTCCGACGCCCAGATCGACACCCTCTACGAGTCGATGCGGGCTGTACTCACCGACGCGACTGGGCGGCTCGAAGGTCTCGGCGTCGCAAAACTGAAGTCGGAGAAGCGAACCGGGCTACGCGTACACGCACGTACCGGGATGCCGTGTCCGGTGTGCGGCGACACGATCCGGGAAGTCAGTTTCACCGACAGGTCATTCCAGTACTGCCCGACGTGTCAGACGGGCGGGAAGGTGCTCGCGGACCGTCGGATGTCGCGGCTGCTCAAGTGACGGACGCCCAGTCGGCAACGCTGTCCGCGCGGCTGCGGGCGGCGGGCTGTGTGTTCGCGGAAGAGGAGGCGGGCGTTCTGTTCGACGCCGCGCGCGACGTCG
>NZ_DLSO01000173.1:1934-42061 GCF_002500165.1 Gordonia sp. UBA7860
TCTGGAAGAGATGGCCGTGCGGCGTTGTGCCGGTGAGCCGCTCGAGCATGTGGTGGGTACGGTCCGGTTCGGTTCGGTCGATCTGCACGTGGGGCCGGGGGTGTTCGTTCCTCGACAGCGCTCGCTGTTGCTCGCGCGGGTTGCCGCGGAGGCAATCGCGTCACGTCACGTCGAACAACCCGTGGTGGTCGAGGCGTATTGCGGGGTCGCGCCGATCGCGGTGGCGGTGGCAGACGGGACGGTCGGCGCGCGCGTCCACGCCGTCGACATCGACCCGACGGCGCTGGACTACGCGCGCCGCAACCTCCCCGCAGACGCGCACGCTCACCTCGGCGACGGACTGTCGACGTTGCCGCGGCAGCTACGGGGAGCCGTGGATGTGATCGCCGCGGTGCCGCCCTACGTTCCCGACGGTGCCGTCGACCTCTTGCCGCATGAAACCGAACACGAACCTCAGGCCGCGCTCCTCGCAGGTCACGAAGGCCTCGACCACATTCGCCGACTCGTCGCCGACGCCCCGATCTGGCTCGCCGACGGTGGCGCGCTGCTGATGGAGATGAACGCCGCGCAGGCAGAGCAGATCCTCGCCCAGCACAGTGACAAGTGGGCCGACTCCGAGCGGATCGTCGGCCATGACGGTCAGACTGCGGTGGTACGGCTCGTTCGACGTTCCCGCGCGCCGGGGTAGGTTGTCCTGCGTGACGACCCGACAGAAAATACTCATCACCGGCGCGAGCTCGGGGCTCGGCGAGGGGATGGCCCGTGAGTTCGCTGCGCGCGGCCGTTCGCTGGCCCTGGCCGCCCGACGCCTCGACCGCCTCGAGGCTCTCGCCGACGAACTCCGGCCGAGTGCGTCGCAGGTCGCGGTCAGCGCACTCGACGTCACCGACTTCGACGCCGTGCCCGTCGTCTTCGGTAAGCTGCGCGACGAACTCGGCGGTCTCGACCGCGTGATCGTGAACGCGGGGCTGGGCAAGGGTGCCCCGATCGGCACAGGCAAGGCGCACGCCAACATCGAGACCGTGCAGACCAACCTCGTCGGTGCGCTCGCACAGGCCGAGGCGGCGATGGAGATCTTCCGCGCGCAGAATTACGGCCATCTGGTGCTGGTCAGCTCGATCAGCGGAATCCGTGGGCTTCCCAAGGCGCAGACCGCGTACTCGGCGTCGAAAGCCGGTGTCACGGCGATCGGGCAGGGTCTGCAAGCAGAACTCGTCAACTCGCCGATCACGGTCTCGGTCGTCGCGCCCGGCTACATCGAGACCGACATCAATCGCGGCGTGAAAACCGCGCTGATGGCCGACACGGAGTCCGGCGTCGCGGCGATGGTCACGGCCATCGAGGCCGAGAAGGGGTACTCGCCGGTGCCTGCGTGGCCGTGGACTCCGATTGCCGCGGCGCTGAAGTATCTGCCCGGGTTCGTCACGCGTCGGATGATCTGACCGAATCGGTGCGTCGCGCAACGGCTTTCGCGAGTTCGACGACGAAGAAGATCACGATGGCCAATCCGATGGTGACGCCCCAACCGACGCCGGTGAGCGGGGCGGAGCCGAACCACGTGTGCATGAACGGTGCGTAGATGAACACCAACTGCAGCACGATGAGCGCTGCCGAGGTGTACCACACCATCGGATTACCGCGCAGCGCACCGACTTTGAGGCTCGACCCGCTGAGGTAGCGGCAGTTGAACAGGTAGGCGAGTTGGCCGAGTGCGAGCATGTTGACCGCGGCTGTCTGTGCGGTCGCCAGTGAGTGCCCGCCCGACTTCGCCACGAAGTACACCGCGATCGCCGCTGCGGCAACGAGAATCGAGACAAAGGTGATCATTGCGAGGTCGCCGCGTGCGATCAGCGGACCGTCGGTCGATCGTCTCGACCGCGACATGATCCCGGGTTCGGCGGGCTCGAAAACCAATGCGAGTGAGAGGGTCACGGCAGTGATCATGTTGACCCACAAGATCTGGACGGGCGTCAGCGGGAGCGAGAATCCGAACAGGATCGCGACGAGGATCACCAGCGACTGCGCGCCGTTGGTCGGCAGCAGGAACAGGATGGATTTGCGGATGTTGTCGTAGATCCGACGGCCCTCTTCGACCGCACGCTCGATGGTGGCGAAGTTGTCGTCGGCGAGGACGATGCCTGCGGCATCCTTGGTGGCCTCGGTGCCTTTGATGCCCATCGCGACACCGATGTCGGCGCGGGTCAGTGCCGGCGCATCGTTCACGCCGTCGCCGGTCATCGCCACGATCTCACCCTGTGCCTGCAGTGCGGTGACGATCCGCAGCTTGTGCTCGGGGCTGGTGCGTGCGTAGATGTCGACCTCGCCGGCCACCTCGCGCAGCCGTGTCTGACTCATCTTCTGCAGGTCGGCGCCGGTGAGCACGGGGGCGGCCGGATCGTCGATGATGCCCATTTCCGCCGCGATCGCGCGTGCGGTGCCCGCGTGGTCGCCGGTGATCATCTTGACTCGGATTCCCGCGCTGTGGCAGTCGGCGATCGCTGTGATCGCCTCGGGCCGTGGGGGATCGACGATGCCCGCGACGCCCAAGAATGTCAGTCCGTGATCGATGTCGTCTAGTGTCAGCGAGTCGGCGTCAGGTGCGGGTCGTCGGGCTGCGGCGAGCACACGCAGTCCCTGCGCGCTGAGATCGTCGATGACGCTTTCCCAGCGAGGTCGGTCGAGGGATTGGAGCTCGCCGTGCTCGTCCAACTCGAACTCACTGCGGTCGAGTAGGCGGTCGGGAGCGCCCTTCACGAGAATCGTGCGCTCGCCGTCGGGCAGATCCGAGAGCGTCGCCATGAACTTGTTCTGCGACTCGAACGGGACTTCACCAAGCCGCGCGACGTCGGCGTCGAATCCGGCTTTGAGGGCCAGCGTTCGCAGCGCGCCCTCCGTCGGCTCGCCGATGAGTTGCCAACGCCCATCGACCTCGGCGACGCGTGCGTCGTTGCACAGCGCCATGGTCTCGACGAAGACCGCGAGATCGGGATCGATGCTCAGCGAAGCGCTCTGACCGTCCGCGGTGATCGATCCGCTCGGTTCGTAGCCGGTGCCGCCGACCGAATACCGTTGTGTGCCTGTGACGACGGTGCGCACCGTCATCTCGTTCTGCGTCAGCGTGCCGGTCTTGTCGGAGCAGATCACGCTGACCGAGCCGAGTGCCTCCACCGCGGGGAGCTTGCGGGTGATCGCGTGTTGGCGCGCCATCTGCTGCACACCGAGCGCCAGCGTGATGGTGACCACGGCGGGAAGTCCCTCGGGGATCGCTGCGACTGCGAAACCAATTGCAGCCGAGACCAACTCGTCGATGGTGAAGTTGTGGATGACCTTGCCGATCACCACGATCGCGGCGGCAAGGCCGAGGATGCCGAGGGAGAGTTGCTTACCGAACTTCTCGAGGCGCTGGGTCAGCGGGGTGTCGACCTGCTCGATGTCAGAGATCATCGACTGGATTCGACCGATCTCGGTCGACGGTCCGGTCACGGTGATCACCCCGACGCCGGTGCCTGCCGAGACGATGGTGGACGAGTACGCCATCGATTGCCGGTCGCCGATGCCTGCGTCGACATCGACCGCGAGGGTGTCTTTGCCGGCGGGGACGGACTCGCCCGTCAGCGCCGATTCCTCGATACGCAGATTGGTCGCCTCGAGCAGCCGCATGTCGGCAGGCACTCGATCGCCCGACCTGATCGACACGACGTCGCCCGGGACGAGGGTCTCGGCGTCGATGTCGACCCACTCGCCATCGCGTCGGGCACGCGCGTGCAGTGACAGCATGTTTCGGATGCCCGCGAGCGCGCTTTCTGCCCTGCCCTCCTGGACGAATCCGACGATGGCATTGATCACCGCGACCGCGACGATGACCGCGAAGTCGATCCATTCGCCGAGGATCGCCTTCAGCACACCTGCGGCGATGAGGATGTAGATCAGGATGTTGTTGAACTGTGCGGCGAAGCGCAGCACTGCCGGTCGAGACCGTGCCGCCGCGAGTCGATTGGGACCGACGTGCTCGAGTCGTTGTGTCGCGTCAGCGCTGGTCAGTCCCTGTGCGGAGGTTGTCAAGAGCTGCGAGGACCTCCGAGCGTCCCACAGCGTGCGAATCGGTCAGCACCGCATCTGTTGTCGTCACCGTAGAGACCTCTCAGACCGTCGTCGCGCTCGCTGTCCCGGTACCCCTCCCTGTACGCAGACTCTAATGCGAACGCGCGACGTCGGCTGTGCGGCTCAGCCCGCGGGCGGCGCGGGAGAACTGCTGACGACGTCGGCCGGATTGCGCCACACGACGGGCGCCTGCTTGTAATTGAGCGAGTCGTCGCCGGTGGTGTCGGCCCAATAGATGACCCGAGTGAGCTTTTGCCCCTCATCGGCGTAGGCGACGAGGCAGGTGGCGTAGGAGTCGCCGCGGCGCATGGTTTCGGGGGGCTTCGGGTTGGCGCAGTCCTTCAGGGAGGTCGACGGCGGCAGTGTCAGCGCCGCGGTGCGTCCATCCGCCGAACCGGCGAGGCCGAGGACCTTCGGGGCGGGCGCCGGACGAGGTGCCAGAGACGTCACCGTGACGTAGACGAAATACGCTGTGCCGCCACGGGTTTGCGCGCTCGGCACGTCTTTGCCCTGCGTGATGCCGGTGACGGTGTAGAGCGCCGTGGACCCGCCCGCGCGATAGGCGTCGGCAGGCAGCGACGCGGAGGCGCCGAAGTCGAGCGTCGTTCCGGGCGCTGTGCGCGGATGCTGCTGCCCCGGTGCGACGGTCACGGTTGCCGATCGGGGCACCGACGTCGCGGATTCGGCGGTACCTCCGGAGTCCGACGAGCATGCCGCGATGCCGAGCACGCCCGCGACACAGGCCAGCGACACCACGAGCAGTCGCGGCCGCAAAACGGTAGTCCTCACGTGCGTAAGGTATCGGATGTGGGTTCCACACAGGGGCAAGTGGTCGCCAATGGCGCGTTCGCGCTCTTCTCGCAACGACGAGCTGACGATGTGAGCGAGCTACTCGAGTCGATCTTCGGGCGCGACGACATCACCGCGATCGGCGCCGATTGGCGCGGGATCGTCTACTTCACCCTCGACGACGACGAGGAGCTCGCACCCGACACCGTCATCGGCTTCGACCCGTCGAGCGGAGCGTCGGGACCGCTCGCCACCCTCGACGAAGTGCTTGCCGCCGTCCGCGACGGCGAGATCGCCGACGCCGTCGACGTCTCCGAATTCGACGCCTGGCGGGTTGCGACCGGCACGCGCGAACTCGCGATGGGCGACTGCGTGCCGCCGCTCGTGCTCGAGTTCCTCGGCGGCGACCCGGCAGAGCGCGCCGACGAGCCGCAGGACCTCATCACCTACGTTGCGGTCGCGGCCGCGCTCATGGGTCGGCTCGAGGCGCTTGGAGTGCAACCGGGCGACGAGATCCCGCCCGAGGTGTTCGACGACGAGCGCTGGTCCTGACTCAGGCCTTGCGTCCGCGCTCGGCGCGGTACCAGCGCACCAGTGCGTCGGTCGACGAATCAGCTTGCTGCGCAGGCGCTTCGGCGTCGGTGATGACACCGAGAAGTTCTTTGGCCTGCGTCTTGCCGAGTTCGACGCCCCACTGGTCGAATGAGTTGATGCCCCACAGTGTGCCCTCGACGAACACCTGATGCTCGTAGAGCGCGATCAACTGACCGATCACCGCCGGGGTCAGTTCGGACGCGAGTATCGACGTCGATGGGCGGTTGCCGGGCATCACCTTGTGCGGCACCACCTTCTCGTCGACGCCTTCGGCCCTGATCTCGTCCGCGGTCTTTCCGAACGCCAGCACCTTGGTCTGCGCGAAGTAGTTGCTCATCAGCAGGTCGTGCATCGAGCCGGTGTCATCGGCTGTGGGCAGATCGTCGGTGGGATTGGCGAAGCCGATGAAGTCGGCGGGCACCAGACGTGTTCCCTGGTGGAGCAATTGGTAGAAGGCGTGCTGGCCGTTGGTACCAGGCTCGCCCCAGAAGATCTCTCCGGTGTCGGTGGTCACGTGCTCCCCGTCGGCCTTGACCGACTTGCCGTTGGACTCCATCGTCAACTGCTGCAGGTACGCGGCGAAACGTGCCATGTCATTCGAATAGGGGAGCACCACCCGCGACTGCGCGTCCCAGAAGTTCGAGTACCAGAATCCGATCAACGCCAGCAGCACCGGTGCGTTGCTCTCCAGCGGCTGCGCACGGAAATGAGAGTCGACGGTGTGGAATCCGCCGAGGAATTCGGCGAAGCGTTCTTTGCCGATCGCCGCCATCACCGAGAGGCCGATCGCAGAATCCACCGAGTAGCGGCCACCGACCCAGTCCCAGAAGCCGAACATGTTGACCGGGTCGATGCCGAAGTTCGACACCGCCTCCGCGTTGGTGCTGACGGCTGCGAAATGCTTGGCGACGGCGTCCTCGCCCGCGCCGAGTTTCTCCAGCAGCCACCGCTTGGCTGCCGCCGCGTTGGTCAGCGTCTCCAGCGTCGTGAAGGTTTTCGACGCGACGATGAAGAGTGTCTGCTCGGCGTCGAGGTCGGCGAGTGTCGCGACCATGTCGGCCGGGTCGACGTTGGACACGAAGTGGCAACGGATGTCGGTGTCGACGTAGTGGCGCAGCGAGCCGTACACCATCACGGGCCCGAGGTCGGAGCCGCCGATGCCGATGTTGACGACGTCGGTGATGGGTTTTCCGGTGTGGCCCTTCCACTCTCCGCTGCGCAGCTTGTCGGTGAATGCGCCCATCGCGTCGAGCACCTCGTGGACGTCGTGCACGACGTCCTGGCCGTCGACGACGAGTTGCGCGTCGGCAGGCAGGCGGAGCGCGGTGTGCAGAACCGCGCGGTCTTCGGAGGTATTGATGTGCACGCCTGCAAACATGTCGTCGCGGTGCTGTTCGAGATTCGCTTCACGCGCGAGCGAGAGGAGGAGCTCGATGGTCTCGGTGTCGATGAGGTGTTTGGAGTAGTCGATGTGCAGATCGCCGACGTCGATGGTGAGCTCGCGTCCACGGGCGGGGTTGTCGGCGAACAACTCCCGGAGATGGCGTGCGGCGAGGATCGGCTTGTGAGCCTCCAACGCCTGCCAGGGTTGAGTAGTGGTGATGTCCTTGCCGCTGCTGGAGACGTCGGTGCCCATGACCCAACACTAGGTCTTCACAGCGTGGCGCGTGCTCGATAAGAGGGGAGACCGACGTCTCGTAACCGATGGTTCACCAATCGCGAACCCGGCGAGCGGTCAGCGACCGAGCGGACCCCTGCCGAGGCGCAGCAGCAGCATGGCGAGCGTGTGGCCCTCCTGGCCGAGCACGGCGAACCGGTCGATGACCTTCACCTCGCGCGAATGCACCAGCCGCGGGCCGCCCGACGCCATCCGGGTGGCGCCGACCTTCTTCGACACGGCAGTCCTTCGCTTGATCGCGGCGAGGATGATCGCGTCGAGGCGGTCGATCTCGACCCGCAGGTCGTCGATCTCGTCTGACAGGTCGTCGATGGAAGGGTCGAGACGGTAGTACTCGAGATCGATCGTTTCCTCGAACGGCACCGGCACGTCCGACGAGGCGTCGGGTGTCGTCGCAGGGTTCTGATCGTTGCTCGCATCGCTCACCGGGGTGATTTTGCCACGCGCTACCCGCGGCGGTTCTACTAGATCCCATGCCGAGCAGCCCGACGGTGACGTCGCAGTCACCCACATCCGACGAGCCGCATCGACACCGACCCCTCACGGGCCGGATCGGTTCGCTCACGGTCGTGACGGCGATCGTGCTGATCGTTGCGCATCTGGTGGTCCGCGCGTGGCTGGTCGCAACCGGCAACTTCTACTGGGATGACCTCATCCTCATCGGCCGCGCGTCGACCCTTCCCCTCTGGTCGTGGGACTACCTGGGCCAGAGTCACGACGGCCACTTCATGCCTGCGGCCTTCCTCGTCGCCGGGCTCTCGACGCTGGCAGCACCGGTCAACTGGGTGATCCCGGCGGTCACGCTCGTCGTGTTGCAGGCGCTCGCGTCGCTGTCGGTGTGGCGAATGATTCGCGTGGTGGGATCGGCCGCGGGAGGTGACCGTGCGGGTCGTCGACGACCCGCGCTCGAGGTGGGAGCGTTGGCTGCCTTGGCGTTCTATCTGTTCACTCCGCTCACCGTGCCCGCGTACATCTGGTGGGCCGCAGGCCTCAACTCGTTGCCGATGCAGGCGGCGATGGCCTGGATCGTCGCCGACGCCGTTCTGTTGTGCACCGGCCGCGTGCCGGAGTCGTCGCGACGACTCGTCGTCATCAGGTCGACGGTGATCTTCGTGGTCGCGCTGGCCTTCTTCGAGAAGTCGCTGTTCATTCTGCCGGTGGCCTTCATCGCGGCCGTACTGGTCGCGCGTTTCGACCGCACCTCAGGGCCCTCGGGTGACACCGGGGAGCCTGCCGACCGCACTGCCTCGGCGCTCCCGCGGACCCCGCTCATCGTCGCCTTCACGCGTGGTCGCGCGCTGTGGACGCCGTTGACGGTCGTCTTCGTGGTGTGGGTCATCGTTTACTTCTCGGTCTCCGACGCGACGGCCGGGACGCACTCGGTGTCGCAGACTGCGCAACTGGTGTGGCGCTCGATCAACAAGGCGCTCGTGCCGTCCCTGGTGGGAGGTCCGTGGGATTGGGAACGATGGGTGCCTTCTCCGCCGATGGGGTTCCCGTCGATCTGGATGATCGTCCTCGGCTGGATCGTGGTTGCCGGTTTCGTCATCTGGGCGATCAGAACGCGCGTCGGTGCGATCGGCGTGCTCGTGGTCGTGGCGTTGTACGTGGTGGTCGTGCAGATCCCACCCATGTGGAATCGGTCGAGCGCCAACACGGCGCTCGAGCTCGCACAGACGATGCGCTATCTACCCGACGCCGCGCTGGTGTTGGCCCTGGCGTTCACGCTGCTCCTGATCTCGCCGAACCGTGCGTCTACCGGGGCGTCGCAGCCGGATGGCGCCGACCGGGGACCCGCGCGGCACGTACGCGAGGCGAACACGTCGCCGCTGCTGCTCGTCGGGGTCATGGCCGTGGCGTTCGCAGTCGCGTCGTCGATCATCTCCACCGCGGCCTACTCGGCGTCGTGGAATGACGATCCGACCGGCCCGTATCTCGCGAACGCCAAGCGTGCACTCGCCGCGAACAAGGACACGACGATGTTCGACCAGGCACTACCCCTCGAGGTGTTGCTCCCTGTCGCCTATCCGGAGAACCAGATCAGTCATACCTTCGGCAAGCTGCGTGATCGGCCGACGTTCGGCACCCACACCGACCGTCTCATCGTGCTCGACAACTCGGGCAACGCCGTTCCCGGTGCCGTGACCCCGCGGCGCTCGATCACCGCCGGGCGCGGGTCGTGCGCGCGACCCGAACTCGACGGCCCGAGGCGACTCCAACTCGACGGTCCGCTGATCCAGTGGCAATGGACCATCGCACTGGGATACTGCGCCAATTCCGCTGGGAAGGTGCGTTTTTCGCTCGACGGTGGAGCGCCCGTCACAGTGCCGGTCACAGCTGGGCTGCACGTCGTCTATGTGCAACTCGATGGCCGCGGCACCGAACTCGACGTTCGGCCGCTGACGCCCGGCCTTGCGCTGCACACCGGAGCGGGGCGTGTGGGTGAGGTTGTCGACGCGCGCCTCCTCGGGGGCTGAGTGTCGGTGGTGGCGAGTAACCTGAACTCTCGATGACCAGTTCCACCCGCACCCCCGCCTCACGTGCCGCCGCTACGCCGGCCAGCCGCGTTCCGGCTGCAAGTCCCGACGACGCGTCCGCGCGCCTGCTCGCCGGGCTCAATCCGCAGCAGCGCGAGGCTGTGTTGCATTCCGGCTCGCCGCTGCTGATCGTGGCCGGCGCGGGGTCGGGTAAGACGGCGGTGCTGACCCGCCGCATCGCCTATCTGCTCGCCGAGCGCGACGTCTCGCCCGGTCAGGTCCTGGCAATCACCTTCACCAACAAAGCGGCCGCCGAGATGCGTGAGCGCGTCATCGGCCTCGTCGGTCCGCGCGCCAACTTCATGTGGATCTCGACCTTCCACTCCACCTGCGTGCGCATTCTGCGTGCACAGTCGGCGCTCCTTGAGGGCCGTAACTCCAACTTCTCGATCTACGACGCCGACGACTCCAAGCGGCTCCTCGGCATGATCATCCGAGATATCGACCTCGACCCCAAGAAGTTCGCGCCGCGCGGGGTGTCGGTGATCATCTCGAACTACAAGAACGAACTGGTCACGCCCGACGAAGCCATCACCGCGACAGCGCAGGGCGACCCGACCGAGCAGGCGATCGCACAGATCTACGCCGAATACCAGCGCAGGCTGCGCACCGCCAATGCCTTCGACTTCGACGACCTGATCGGCGAGACCGTCGGGTTGCTGCAACGCCACCCCGAGGTCGCCGAGTACTACCGCAGACGCTTCCGCCACGTACTGGTCGACGAGTATCAGGACACCAACCACGCGCAATACGTTCTGGTGCGCGAGTTGGTACTCGGAAGCACCTCGGACGACTCCGCCGACGAGCCCGATGCCCGCACCGTCGAGCCGTCGGAACTGTGCGTCGTCGGCGACGCCGACCAGTCGATCTACGCGTTCCGTGGCGCGACGATCCGCAACATCGAGGAGTTCGAGCGCGACTTCCCGAACGCGGAAACCATTCTGCTCGAACAGAATTACCGCTCCACTCAGACCATCCTGTCTGCCGCGAACGCGGTCATCGCGCGCAACCCGAATCGACGCGAGAAGCGGCTGTGGACCGATTCGGGCGACGGTGAGCTCATTGTCGGCTACGTGTCGGATTCCGACCGCGACGAGTCGATGTTCATCGGCACCGAGATCGAACGCCTCACCGACCACACCATCGGCGGGGTGTCGGAGTCGTACAAATACTCCGACATCGCCGTGTTCTACCGAACCAACACCGGCTCACGACCGATCGAAGAAGTCTTTGTGCGCCACGGCATTCCGTACAAGGTGGTCGGCGGCACCCGCTTCTACGAGCGCAAGGAGGTCCGCGACGTCGTGGCCTACCTGCGCACCGTCGCCAATCCCGACGATTCGGTGAGTCTGCGCCGCATCCTCAACACACCCCGACGTGGCATCGGCGACCGCGCCGAGGCGTGCGTCGCGGTGCACGCCGAGAACGCGGGTGTCAGCTTCTACCAGGCGTTGCTCGACGGCGCCGAAGGCAAAGTGGCCCTGCTCAATTCGCGCGCGGTCAAACAGATCGGTGGATTCGTCGACCTGATCGAGGGATTGCGCCGCGACTTCCTGACCACCTTCGGCCAGGCCGACGACGAGGGCGCCGACGTCGCGACCGTCTCCGACGCGACGGAGGAGGGTGCCGACATCGGAGAGCTGGTCGCCGCCATCGTCGACCGCAGCGGGTATCGGGCGGAGCTGGAGGGCTCGAGCGACCCGCAAGACGCCGCACGCCTCGACAACCTCAACGAGCTGATCTCCGTAGCAGCCGAATTCAGCACGGAGGCAGCCGAACTCGACGTCGAATTCGATGACGAAGCGGATGGCGATGAAGACCTGGGCGGAACCGACGGCGAACCCGAACCCGGTTCACTGGCCGCCTTCCTCGAGAAGGTCGCGCTCGTCGCCGACGCCGATCAGGTGCCCGACGAGGGCGACGGTGTCGTCACTTTGATGACCTTGCACACCGCGAAGGGGCTCGAGTTTCCGGTCGTGTTCGTCACGGGCTGGGAGGATGGCCACTTCCCGCACATGCGTGCCCTGGGCGATCCGGCGGAGTTGAGCGAGGAGCGTCGTCTCGCCTACGTCGGCATCACCCGCGCCAAGGAGCGGCTCTACCTGACCCGTTCGGTGACGCGCGCATCCTGGGGGCAACCCGTCTCCAATCCGGAATCGCGCTTCCTGCAAGAGATCCCGCAACATCTCATCGATTGGCGACGCACCGAGCCTCGACGTGGCGCGCGTGGATTCGGTTCCACCGGAGGCGTTTTCGGGCGATCCGACAGTGGATCGTCGCGCACGCTCGGTCGCTCGCAGTACTCGACCGACCCCAATCGTGGCCGGAACAAGCATATCCACCTCGACGTCGGCGATCGACACAACCATCCCAAGTACGGCATGGGGAAGGTAGTGGGCAAAGAGGGGAGCGGTGCCACCGAGCGGGTGGTCATCGACTACGGCGGCAAGACCGGTCGTATCACCTTGCTGACCGCGGGCGGAATTCCGGGCGACAAGCTCTGAGGTCTCGACCAGCGGGGTATCGCTTGACCAGCGGGATATCGCTCGACCGGCGGACCAGAGCGACCCGGTAGGTTGGGGCCCTCGGATCAGGGTCGGGTGAGGTGACTCAGCCCGTGTAGGCCGACATCCGGACGCCGTGCTCGGCGAGCCACGGGGCCGGGTCGATTTTGGTGGTGCCGTTCTTCCAGACCTCGAAGTGGCAGTGCGGGCCGGTCGACTGACCGTCGGAGCCGACGAGGCCGATCACGTCGCCCGCCTTGACGGTCTGGCCCTTCTGAACCAGCACACCGGACGAGTACATGTGGCCGTACACGGTGACCGTACCGTCGGCGGCTTGGACCTGAATCCAGTTACCGAAGCCCGACGCCGGTCCGGCTTCTTTGATGACACCGTCGGTCGCCGCGTGGATCGGGGTACCGAGCGGGGCGGCGAAGTCGACGCCGCCGTGCATGCTGCCCCAGCGCATCGCGAAACCGGAGGTGAATTGGTAGACGCCGAGCGGGACCGGTGACTCGAAGTACGGACGGCTCGCGGCTGCCTTGCGTGCAGCCTCGTCCTTGACGAGCTGTTCACCCTCTGCGAGCTGCGAGGTGAAGACGCTCATGTCCTGCGAGGAGTTGTCGGGCGCCGCGACTCCCGGTCCCAGATCGGCGACGGGAGCTGCATTGTCGACGTTCGCGGTGTTGGTGGGCGTTGTCGCGGGTGCCGGCGCCTTCTCGGTGGTGCCGGCGTGGGCTGCCGCGGCGACTGCTGCGCCTGCGGCCATGGCGATGAGGGCTGCACGACCCCCGCGCAGAGCGGTCGGGGGTGCGGCAAGGCGGTGCTTTCCGCGGGTGCGGGTGCGGCCGGGCTCGGGAACCTGCCGGAACGGCTTCTCAGCGGGCCGTAGGTCGATCTCCCCGCTGTGGCTGAGGTCGAGGTCGGCGTCGGCGGGGAACGAATCGAGCTGCGCGCCCTCGCTCTCGAAGGGATCGTCGGCGTACGCCTCGAATCCGCCCTCGGGAATGAGGATGTCCTGCGTCAGTTCGGAGCGGGTGGGCCGGTAGTAGGGGTCCCACGTGGACGGCGACCATGTTGTCTGGTCGTAACCGTCGGCGTACTCGCGCTCGGCGGAATCGGCGGCCCAGGGATCGTACGAGTCGAGGTCGTCGATCGGGATGATCGCGGTCATCTCCTCGGCCGGGATGTCGTCGTAGGTATTTCCGCGTCGTGATGCCACGGTGCCCACCGTCGACGTCGACCTGCTCGGAGCTCCGCGTTCCGCCAAGTCGCCCACCTCAATTCCTGTTGCTTCGTTCCCGATATCGGTCTTGTTACTGTTCGTGACCGATTCGTGATCCGCTCTGCTCGACTGACGGTAACGAAACGATTGCGGCAAGTCCAACGATCGACGGTAAGAACCCGCTCAAATGTGAGCTGAGTCACCAATACCGGCTGTGCATACACCCATCCTGAAGACGGTGTTCTAGATGTCGAATCTCACCCAAAACCGTTGCGCTGCGCCCTTCTTCCCGACTTCGTGCCCGCGTACGCCGGGCCGAGGGCAGACTCTATACGAGGAGCGTGGCGAGCTGATCGATGGCCGGTGTCCTGCGATGGAGACCACCGACCGAACGAGTGATCTGTCGCACAAGCCACGGAGGCCCCCATCAGGGCTGTGTCCGGCAGGTTTAGAGTCCGATATGGCCCGTGTTACACCCAACATCAGCGGGCACAACGACGAAATGGTGAGCTGAATGGATCTCTTCGAATACCAGGCGAAGGAACTGTTCGCCAAGCATGGGGTTCCCACCACACCCGGTCGGGTCACCGACTCCGCCACCGATGCACGAGCGATCGCCGAGGAAATCGGCAAGCCCGTGATGATCAAGGCGCAGGTCAAGACCGGCGGACGTGGCAAGGCAGGCGGCGTGAAGTACGCCGCAACCCCTGACGACGCGCAGACCAACGCAGAAAACATCCTGGGCCTCGACATCAAGGGGCACATCGTCAAGAAACTCCTCGTCGCGGAAGCCAGCGACATCGCCGAGGAGTACTACATCTCCTTCCTTCTCGATCGCGCCAACCGCACTTACCTGGCGATGTGCTCGGTGGAGGGCGGCATGGAGATCGAAGAAGTCGCAGCGACCAAGCCGGAGCGGCTGGCCAAGGTGCCCGTCGACGCCGTCAAGGGTGTCGACATCGCCACCGCGCGATCGATCGCCGAGCAGGGTCACCTGCCCGCCGAGGTGCTCGACGCCGCTGCCGTGACCATCGCCAAGCTGTGGGAGGTCTTCGTCGCAGAAGACGCCACGCTGGTCGAGGTCAATCCGCTGGTCCGCACCCCCGACGATCAGATCCTCGCCCTCGACGGCAAGGTGACACTGGACGAGAACGCCGACTTCCGTCACCCCGACCACGCCGAGTTCGAGGACAAGGACGCCACCGATCCTCTCGAGCAGAAGGCCAAGGAGAACGACCTCAACTACGTCAAGCTCGACGGCCAGGTCGGAATCATCGGCAATGGCGCGGGACTCGTGATGAGCACGCTCGACGTCGTCGCCTACGCCGGTGAGAACCACAACGGCGTCAAGCCTGCCAACTTCCTCGACATCGGCGGCGGCGCGTCGGCCGAGGTCATGGCTGCCGGTCTCGACGTCATCCTCGGAGACGAGCAGGTCAAGAGCGTGTTCGTCAACGTCTTCGGCGGCATCACCGCGTGCGACGCGGTGGCCAACGGCATCGTCGGTGCGCTCAATAAGCTCGGCGACGAGGCCAACAAGCCTCTGGTGGTCCGCCTCGACGGCAACAAGGTCGAAGAAGGCCGCAAGATCCTGGCCGATGCGAATCACCCCCTGGTGACGCTCGCCGAAACGATGGACGCAGGCGCCGACAAGGCTGCCGAACTGGCGAGCAAGTAAGGGGCGACGAATCAATGTCGATCTTTCTGAACAAGGACAACAAGGTCATCGTCCAGGGCATCACCGGCGGTGAGGGCACCAAGCACACCGCGCTGATGCTCAAGGCAGGCACCAACGTCGTCGGCGGCGTGAACGCACGCAAGGCCGGAACGACCGTCACCCACAAGGACAAAGACGGCAACGACATCGAACTGCCCGTCTTCGGAAGCGTCGCCGAGGCGATCGAGAAGACGGGCGCCGACACGTCGATCGCATTCGTTCCGCCGAAGTTCTCCAAGGACGCGATCATCGAGGCGATCGACGCGGAGATCCCGCTGCTGGTCGTGATCACCGAGGGCATCCCGGTGCAGGATTCGGCCTACGCGTGGGCCTACAACGTGGACAAGGGCACCAAGACGCGCATCATCGGTCCGAACTGCCCGGGCATCATCACCCCGGAGGAGTCATTGGTCGGCATCACGCCCGCCAACATCACCGGCAAGGGTCCGATCGGTCTCGTGTCGAAGTCGGGCACCCTGACCTACCAGATGATGTACGAGCTGCGTGACCTCGGCTTCTCGACCGCCATCGGCATCGGTGGCGACCCGGTCATCGGCACGACACACATCGACGCCATCGAGGCCTTCGAGAAGGACCCCGACACCAAGGTCATCGTGATGATCGGCGAGATCGGCGGCGACGCCGAGGAGCGTGCAGCCGACTACATCAAGGCCAACGTCTCCAAGCCGGTCGTCGGCTACGTCGCGGGCTTCACCGCCCCCGAGGGCAAGACGATGGGTCACGCGGGCGCGATCGTGTCGGGCAGCTCCGGCACCGCGCAGGCGAAGAAGGAAGCCCTCGAGGCGGCAGGCGTGAAGGTCGGCAAGACGCCGAGCGAGACCGCCAAGCTGGCCCGCGAGCTCTACGAGAATCTGTGACCGCGTAGACCCCGGTTCGTGATCCACCCCCGCGTAGCGCACCCGCGCGACGCGGGGGTGGGTCTTTTCCGAGGTCATGCTCACGCGACTGTGGTGTGCTCCCGCGAACGACGTCACGGTCGCGGGAAGGAACTGACTTCGCGGGTGGGTGCGATCTCGTGAAGTGCGCACCGTATCAGGCTCGTCGCGGTGCCATACTTCTCGTGTGAGCAACGATGCCGGTGCACAGCGTGATGACCGAGGTGGTGCGAGTGTCTTCGGACTGATCGGGCTGCCGGTCCGCGCGGTGTCGAGGATGATCGACGTTGCCGAGCAGGTCCCGGTTGCCGGATCTGCTGTACGCGATGTCCGGCGAAGGGCGCACGACGTCGTCGATTCCGCAGGAGTGTTGGCAACCGCCGGAGCGCAGGCGGGTATGAGTGCGCTGATCCGCGAGGTCGTGGCCGTGTTCACGTCCGAGATCGACCTCACCGCGCTGGTGCTCGACAACGTCGACCTCGACAAGATCATCGCGTCGGTCGACATGAACGCGATCGTCGACCTTCTCGACCTCGACGCCATTGTCGCGCGGGTCGACCTCGACGCCGCCGTCGCGCGGGTCGACCTCGACGCCGCGGTCGCGCGGGTTGATCTCGACGCTGCGGTCGCTCGGGTGGACCTCGACGCTGCGGTCGCGCGCGTCGACATCGAAGCGGTCATCGCGACCGTCGACCTGGACGCGATCATCGACACCGTCGACCTCGACCGTGCCGTCTCGCATGTGGACGTCGACGCCGTGATCAACCGCGTCGACCTCGTCGGACTCGCCGACGTCGTCATCGACGGCGTCGACCTTCCCGGGATCATCCGCGAGGCGAGCACGTCGGTCACCGCCGACGTGATGACCGACGTACGCAGCACCAGCGAACGCGCCGACGACGCCGTCGCCGTCATGGTCGGCCGGCTGCTGCGCCGACGCGTGGCCGCGGAGGTGGAATCCGGTGAGCGTGATTGAGCCCCAACGAGATTCGTCCGAATCCGATTCGCACCATGAGCCCGACGGCGGCGATCCCTCCGACACCGCCGCCGACGAGCACGCCGCTCGCTCAGAGGCCAGAAAGACCAAAGCCCACGCGGTGCACGACACCTCGAAGTCGGCCGGCATCGTGAGTCGCGGAGTTGGTGCGGTCATCGACCTGATCGTCGTGCTGGTCATCATGAGTGCCATCTACCTGGGCGTCGTGATGGCCCGACTGCTCTACAACGTCCACGACTTTTCGATGCCGAGCACCAACGGGATCTTCACGGTCGGTGCATTCGTCGTCGTGTCGATCGTCTACCTCGCGACGTGTTGGGCGGTGTCTGGGCGCACGTTGGGGAGCGTCGTGATGGGCATTCGGGTGGTGAATCGCAAGGGAGATCGTGTGCGGCCATCCGTGGCTGTGATTCGGGCTGCGATCTGCGTGTTCTTCGCCATCGGACTGCTGTGGGCCGGCGTCGACACAAAGCGACGCTCGGTTGCCGACCTGATCCTGCGGACGCGAGTCGTGTACTCGCGCTGAGGTTCTTCACCCGCCGAAGCCAGGTCGCCGACTAGCGTTGGTGAGGTGGTTGAGTCGGTGGGAATGACGGCGGGCGAATGACGGCACTGGAACTGGTGACCGCCCTCGTCGACGACGGCACCTGGCAGTCCTGGGACGAAGCGCCCAGCTACGTTGCGCTCGACCGGGACTACGCCGCGGCGTTGGGGCGTGCTCGCAAGCGAACCGGTATCGACGAGTCGGTGATAACCGGGGTCGGAGAGATCTCCGGCGCTCCGATTGTGTTGGTTATCAGCGAATTCGGGTTCCTGGGCGGATCGATCGGGCGCGCCGCCGGTGAGCGTGTGGTCAACGCTGTTCGACGCGCGACACGTGAGCGACTTCCGGTGCTGGCACTGCCCGCTTCCGGTGGCACTCGAATGCAGGAGGGCACGGCCGCCTTCCTGCAAATGGCGTCGATCGCCGAGGCGGTCGGCAGTCACCGACGAGCGGGGTTGCCGTACCTCGTGTATCTGCGCAACCCGACCACCGGCGGGGTGTTCGCCTCGTGGGGTTCTCTGGGGCACATCACCTGGGCCGAACCCGGCGCGCTCATCGGGTTCCTCGGACCGCGAGTCTACGAAGGCCTGCACCACAAGCCTTTTCCCGACGGCGTGCAGGTGTCGGAGAATCTGGCCGCCCACGGCATCGTTGACGCCATCGTGCCGCTGCGCGAACTCCCGGGACGCGTAGCCCAGGTCGTCGCATTGCTTGCCGAGCCCGCTGATCTGCCGGCCGAGCCGCTGTCTCCGCCGGCCGACCCGCCGGTCGACGCCTCATCCCCGTTGGTCGACGCCCTTCTCCCGCCGGTCGCCGCCCCATCTCCGCCGGTCGAGGTCCCATCTCCGCTGGTCGAGGTCCCGTCTCCGTTGGTCGAGCTTGTCGAGACCTGGCCCAGCGTGCTGGCGACGCGCGCCGCAGGCCGTCGCGGGCTGCGCGCGCTGCTGCTCGATTCCGGCACCGCCGTGATCCACGACACCGGTCCAATTGTCCTGGCGCTGAGTCGATTCGGGCGAGCGACGGCCGTGGTGGTCGGGCAGGACAGGGCAGTGCAGGCCGACGGTCGGCTGATCGGCCCTGCTGACCTGCGGGTCGCCCGGCGAGGTCTGGTGTTGGCGACCGAACTGCGCCTGCCCGTCGTCACGGTGATCGACACACCGGGCGCAGACCTGTCCGTCGACGCCGAAGAGGGTGGTCTCGCGCGTGAGATCGCGCTCTGTCTGGCAGATCTCATCGCTGTGCCGCGGCCAACTGTGTCGGTGCTGCTCGGTGAGGGGGCCGGTGGCGCGGCGCTCGCGTTGTTCCCGACGGATCGTCGACTCGCCGCGCACGACGCGTGGCTGTCGCCTCTGCCGCCGGAGGGTGCGAGTGTCATCGTGCATCGTGACACGGAGCACGCATCAGAACTCGCTGCGGCACAGGGTATTGCGGCCACCGACCTCGCCGAACACGGTGAGATCGACGAGATCGTGCACTGGGGAGCCGACGCAGCGGGCGACCTCCGCGCGAGTATCGGCCGGGTGTTGGCGGGGCTCATACCCGATCATCGACGGCGTGTGCGTCATTCGGCAGACAGGCGCGGACGTCGAATACTCGCCGTCGGTGCGATCATTCGCGACGACGACGGACGATTTCTTCTGGTGCAGCGACTTCGCGACCCTCAAGCCGGCCGGTGGACGGTGCCCGGCGGCAAGGTCGATCCGGTCGACGCCGTCGGTCCCCACGGACCCCGTGACGACGAAGACATACTCGTCGCGGCGGTGATCCGCGAGATCGCAGAGGAGACCGGACTCGACGTCGCGGTCGGCGCCAAGGCATGGGTGGTCGACATCCCCGACGGCAGGGGAGGGGTCTTCGAAATCCACGATTTCGTCGCGGTTCCGGTCGGTGGCACGGTGCGGGCAGCCGACGACGCCGCTGACGCCGGATGGTTCACGGTCGACGAGATGCGCGCGCTGCCACTCACCGACGGCCTGCTCGAGCATCTGACCGCGGGTGGGTTCGTCGAGTGAGCCAATTCCGTTCATCGTGAACACAATTCGACGACGCGTCGAATCCGCAGGTCCGCACGGTGGGTGATGATCGTGACATCGGCGCGTGGTCGGAAGCTCGGTGTACGGGCATTAGCGTTTTGCAGAGTCAGATCAGTGTCGATTGTGATTCGCGGAGGTCGTCGTGCGGTCGAAAGTTCTCGCCGTCTTGTTGTTGCTCGTGTTCGGTGGGGCGGTGCTGACGGCCTGTGGTGGCGACGACGACTCGTCGAAGGTCAAGATCGGTGTCGCCGACGCGTCCGAGGAATACTGGAATGTGTTCAAGCAGAAGGCTTCTGCGCAGGGCATCGACGTCGAGCTGGTGAACTTCACCGACTACAACCAGCCCAATCCTGCTCTCGCAGAGGGTGAACTCGACCTCAACGAGTTCCAGCACCTGCTTTACCTCGCTACGTACAACGCGAAGAACAAGCAGAATCTGGTGCCGATCGGCGCGACGGCCGTCTACCCGTTGCCGCTGTACTCGACCAAGCACAAGTCGGTGTCGGAGATCCCACAGGGTGGGCAGGTCGCGATCCCCAACGACCCGACCAACCAGGCGCGCGGACTGCTGGTTCTCGAACAGGCGGGTTTGATCACGCTCACCAAGCCGGGCAATGCGTTCTCGACCCTCGCCGACATCGACCAGGGCAAGTCGAAGGTGAAGGTCATCGCCGTCGACGCCGGTCAGACAGCGGCCAATCTGGATTCGGTCGACGCCGCGATCGTCAACAACAACTACGCGACGTCGGCGAAGCTGACCAAGGACCAGATCATCGCGTCCGATGATCCCAACTCGGCCGGGGCCAAGCCGTACATCAACGCGTTCGTCGCCCGCAACGACGACAAGGACAACCCCACCTACGCAAAGCTGGTGAAGATCTACCACGACCCCGAGGTGATCGCCGCCGTCAAACGTTCACTCGGCGATAGCGGTGTGATCAAGGACAATTCGGCCTCCGAGCTCCAACAGACGACGAAGGACCTACAGGCGTCCGTCAACACCAATGGCTCCTGACGGCGACGCGGCGTCGAACCTCGGTTCATCTGCGGGGTCCGACACCGCGATTGACTTCGTCGGCGTCTCAAAGCGTTTCGACAAGTCGGGGCCGAAAGTCCTCGACGGGATCGATCTGAGTGTCCGCTCGGGGGAGATCGTCGGGATCATCGGTCCGTCCGGTGCGGGAAAGTCGACGCTCGCCAGGCTCATCAACGGTCTCGAACGGCCGACCAGTGGGCAGGTATTCGTGCACGGTGCAGAACACAGCCGGGCGTCGGAGCGGGAGCTCAACCGGCTGCGTACCGATATCGGCATGATCTTCCAGCAGTTCAATCTGTTCAACTCACGGACCGTTGCGGGCAACGTCGACTTCGCACTGAAGGTCGCCCATTTTGCGAAGGACAAGCGGCGCAGTCGAATCGACGAGCTTCTCGACTTCGTGGGCAGCGCCGACAAGGCCGATCAATGGCCCGCAGCGCTCTCGGGCGGACAGAAGCAGCGCGTCGGAATCGCGCGAGCACTCGCCACCTCGCCGTCGATTCTCATCGCCGACGAGGCGACGAGCGCGCTCGATCCGCAGACGACGTCGGACACTTTGAAGTTGTTGCGGCGCATCAACTCCGACCTCGGCACGACGATCGTCGTGATCACCCACGAGATGGATGTCGTGCGTGACGTGTGCGAGTCGGTCGCGGTCCTCGACCGGGGTCGGCTCGTCGACCACGGAGATGTGTACTCCGTCTTCGAGCATCCCACGTCGGACGTCACACGAGGACTGTTGCGGCACGCCGTCGCCGGAGTCCCGGACGCGGATACATTGGCGACGTTGCGCGCCCGGCACCCTGGACTCCTCGCAACCGTGTCGGTGCGCGACGACGCTGCCGCTAGCGGTCATCAGGACGCCACATTCGACCTACCCGCGGCCGTCGCGGAGCACGGCGCTCGGTCGACGGTGATCGCGGGCGGCATCAGCGACATCGCGGGTCGACCGTTCGGCGCATTGACCTACGAGATCACCGGCGACGCACCGTCGGTCGACGCTGCGCGTGCGCAACTGGTGCGCATCGACGGCGTCGTCGTACACGAGGAGGCACAGCAGTGACCGCCGCCCAGACGTTCCTGCTCGCCGACGGCGAGAGCCTCACGCGGGTCTTCGGGCCGGAGCTGCGGCCGTTGCTCATCCAATCCATCTGGGAGACATTCGAACTCGTCGGCGTGACGCTGCTGATCGGAGGTCTGCTCGGGCTGGTCATCGGAGTGATCCTGTACGCGACGAGTCCCGGAAATCTCTGGTCCAACGCGTGGATCTTCAACGGGTTCAACGTCGTTGTGAATATCGTCCGACCGATCCCGTTCATCATCTTCATCACCGCGATCGCCCCGCTCACCAAAGCTGTGATGGGCACGCGCATCGGTACCGAGGCGGCGATCTTCCCGATGACGCTGATGGCGATGGTGGTCATCGGGCGCGTCGTCGAACAAAGTCTTGTGTCTGTTGACCCGGGCGTCGTCGAAGCGGCGCGGGCGTCGGGTGCGAGTCGGTTGCGTACGTTGCTGACCGTCGTGGTTCCCGAAGGATTTGCGCCGTTGGTCCTCGGCTACACCTTCATCTTTGTCGCCATCGTCGACATGTCGGCGATGGCCGGGTACGTCGGCGGTGGGGGTCTCGGCGACTTTGCCTTCCAGTACGGCTATCAGCAGTTCGACTGGAAACTGACCGTCGTGGTGATCGCCCTACTGGTGATCCTGGTGCAAGTGGGCCAGTACTTTGGGAACTGGCTGGCACGCCGCGCACGGCACAGATGACCCGAGGAGCACGATGACCGACCTTCTGCCGCTGAACCCTGATGAGCTGCTGACGACGACCCGTTCGGTTCGCAAGCGCCTCGACCTGGAGCGACCCGTTCCGATCGAGGTCGTCCGTGAAGCACTCGAGGTTGCGATTCAGGCCCCGACCGGGTCGAACGCCCAGGGCTGGCATTGGATCGTCATCACCGACGCCGACCTCAAGCGTCAGGTCGCCGACTATTACGCCCGCTCGTTCGCCGACTATTCGGCGCAGCGCACATTGTCGACCGACACCGCCCGCCGTGTCGCCGCCAGCGCCCAGTACCTCGCCGACGTGATGGGCGAGGTGCCGGTGTTGATAGTGGGAGCGATCAAGACGGGCGCTGACCTGCCGACAGGCAACCAGGCCGGGGTGTGGGGATCGTTGCTCCCGGGGGCCTGGAACCTCATGCTCGCACTGCGTGCACGCGGATTGGGTTCTGCGTGGACCACGCTGCACCTCGTGTACGAACAAGAAGTGGCCGACCTGCTCGGCATTCCCGACGGCGTGCACCAGGGCGTGCTGCTCCCGGTCGCCTACACGCAGGGCACCGACTTCGCGCCTGCACAACGCAAGCCGCTCGACGATGTACTGCATATCAACGGTTGGTGAATCAGCGTCGCCGGTATCGCCGTACCGGCGGTAGATTCGATGACACCATGACGCCAGCAGACCCCGTTGAGACCGCGACGCTTGCCTCGCCTGTAACGCCGCCGCTCACCAAGCGTGGCGAGGCGAAAGCCGCTCGACGTCGAGAAATGCTCGACGCCGCCGCCCGACAAATGGCCGCACGGGGATTCGCCGGAGTGCGCCTCGAGGACATCGGCGGCGCCGTCGGGGTGAGTGGCCCCGCGATGTATCGGCACTTCGCGTCGAAGACCGACCTGCTCGATCAGATGCTGCTCGACATCAGCCGTCGACTCCGCGACGGCGGTGCCGAGGTCGTCGACCGCGGCCTTGCGCCTGCCGAGACCCTCGAGGCGTTGATCCACTTTCACATCGACGTGCTTGTCACCAAGCCGGACCTGATCGTCGTGCAGGATCGCGATCTGCACAACCTGACACCCGAGGCCAACCACGAGGTGCGCTCGCTGCAGCGCCGTTACGTCGAGCAGTGGGTTGACGTACTCCTGGCGCTGATGACCGAACGCGGCGCGACACTCGCGCGGCCGGAAGCCCGCGTCCGGGTACACGCGATGTTCGGCCTGCTCAACTCCTCGCCGCGACTGCCCGCACTCGACAGCTCCCGCCTCCGCACCGTCCTGACCGCCATGGCCACCGCCGCGCTGGAGTGCTCGGCGGGGTGAGCGGGGGCACCCGGTTCGGACGGCCGTCAGATCCCCAGCTCGGCCCGGCGGCGTGCGACCTCGGCGCGATATCGCGCGACGTTGTCCATCTTGATCTGCTCGTAGCCGCGGATCATGTCGGGCAGCGCCGCCAACTCGGCCAGCTCCGACAGACGCCGCGGATCATGCGCGCCAGGATCGACAGACCCCGAGCCGACGGCGCCGAGGATCGCGTCGACGAGTTCCCGATATTCGACGATGAGCTCGCGCTCGGTGCGTCGAATCTCGGTGTAGCCGAACGGATCGAGGCGCGTACCGCGCAACTTCTTCATCTTCGCGAGACCGGCGAGCATCGGGGCCGTCCGCGCACCGAACGACATCTTCTCCTTGCGGCCAAGCGCGCGCAGCAGCGGGGGGTGCAGTCGCACAGCGACTTTCGCGTCGTCGCCGTACTCGCCGCTGATCTGGGCGGCGAAGGTCGGATCGGCGGTGAGGCGCGCCACCTCGTACTCGTCCTTGTACGCCATGAGTTTGTACAGGTTCCGTGCCACCGCGTCGACGAGTTCGGGGCTGTCCGACTCGCGCGACACACGGTCGACGACACCGAGATACTCAGCGGCATAACGCTCGTCGGCGTAGGCGACCAGTTCGTCGACGCGAATGCCGACGCCGTGGGCGAGGTCGTCGTCGAGGTGTAGTCGCGCAACCTGCTCGCGCGCATACGAACTCGGCTCGACTGAAATTGGTTCGACGCCGGTGACCTCTCGCGACACGGCATCCGGATCCGCGATCACCTGACGACCGCGCCGGAATGCCTGCAGGTTGGCCGACACTGCAACGCCGTTGAGTTCGACGGCGCGCTCGATCGACTCGGCCGATATCGGTAGTGCCCCCGTCTGATACGCCGCGCCGACCATCAGCATGTTGGCGAACTGCTCGTCGTCGAACATTTCCGTCGCGAGCGCGCCTGCGTCGAGGTATGCGGCCCGTGCGACACGCGCGTCGATCGAGTCATGGACGGCAGTGTCGGCGGGGAAGCCGACCGAGGTGTCGATGACCATTGCGCCGGTGGGAATTCGGGTCGTCGATACTACCGCGACGGTCCGATCCGGCGCGGTGACCTTGAGGTTCACCGGGTCCGTGCCGACGAGGGAGTCGCACGCGAGGTACAGGTCGCATGTGTCGGCCGCGGCCTTGGCTGCCTGCTCGACGGGGCTGGGGAGGTGGTCTCGACAAGCTCGACCAGCGGAAGAAGACGCTTGACCGGCGGTGGAATCAGCTTGACCGGCGGTGGAATCAGCTCGACCAGCGGGATCAGCTCGACCAGCGGCATCAGCGGGATCGGCGTCGTCGACGGAGTGTAGCGCCGAGACCTTGATGTCGCTGACGACGGCGCCGCCCTTCTGGGCGAGGCCGGTCATGTCGACCGTGCGGGCCGCGTGGCCGTCCAAAAACGCTGCGGTGGCGAGGATCTGGGAGACGGTGACGACGCCGGTCCCGCCGATGCCCGTGATGCGCATCGTGAAGTCGGTGTCGGACGTGACGGGTCGAGCAATGGGGGGAGTGGGGACGGCAGCGGCGTCGATCTCGGTCGCACGCCGCGATGCCGGGGTGTGGCCGGGTGTGACGGTGACGAACGACGGACAGTCGCCCTTCAGGCACGAGAAGTCGAGGTTGCACGAGCTCTGGTCGATGCGTGTCTTGCGGCCGAACTCGGTCGAGACCGGATGCACTGAAAGACAATTGGACTTCTCACCGCAGTCGCCACACCCCTCGCAGATGCGTTCGTTGATCACGACGCGCTGTGTGGGAGTGGGCATCTGGCCACGCTTGCGCTTGCGTCGCTTCTCCGCTGCGCAGTGTTGATCGTGGATCAGGACGGTGACCCCGGGGATCTCGGCGAGTTCACGCTGGACGTCGGCGAGGTCGCCGCGATCACGCATCACGACGCCGTCGGCGAGGTCGGCCGACCGCGTGCGCGACGGGTCGTCGGAGGTGACGACGATGCGCGACACTCCTTCTGCGGCAAGCAGTCGAGTCAACTGGGCGAGGCTGAACTCGCCGACGGGGTCCTGTCCGCCGGTCATCGCGACGGTGCCGTTGTAGAGCAGCTTGTAGGTGATGTTCTCACCCGAGGCGACCGCAGCGCGCAGTGCGAGTGATCCCGAATGTGTGAACGTGCCGTCGCCGATGTTCTGCACGAAATGGTCTGCGGGTACGAACGGCGCCATCCCGAGCCACTGCGCGCCCTCGCCGCCCATCTGGGTGACCCCGGCGATATCGCCGACCTGTTCCGGATCCATCAGCAACACCATTGCGTGACAGCCGATTCCGCCGCCGACGAGCGTGCCGGGGCTCACCTTGGTCGAGCTGTTGTGTGGACATCCCGAACAGAAATACGGCGTGCGCACCGCAAGGGGGAGGTCTATCCGGGTACTCGACCGACGCGCGTTGTGCTCATCGAGCCACGCCTGCGCGGCGTCGACGTGATGGTGTCTCGCCAGGCGTGTCGCGAGGCCGAGAGTGACTGCGTCGACGTCGAGTTCGCCGAAACGGGAGAACAGCGTCGAACCGTCCTCATGAACCTTTCCGACGATGCGCGGGGCCCGCGGATGGCGATACAGCATGTCGCGCATCATGGTTTCGATGAAGTCGCGCTTCTCCTCGACGACGATCACCTCGTCGAGTCGACCGGCGGCGGTGTCGGTGATGAAGCGTTCGAGGATCTCGCGGTCGAGCGGGTAGACCATGCCGAGTTTGAGGATGCGGATACCGGCCCGCTGTAGATCGGCGTCGTCGAGTCCCATGAGTCGCAACGCATTCCGAAGATCGAGGTAGGTCTTTCCCGCAGCGACCAGTCCGATCCTGTCGTCGCCACTACGTACCGCGATGCGATTGATTCCGTTGTGTCGTGCATATACCAGCGCGCGTGGGATGCGCGTGGTCAACTGATTCTGTTCGAGCTCCATGAGATTGGCGCCGAGCAGCTTGCCGCTGGGTACGTGCGGGCTGCGCCCCAGATCGCCGTAGACGGGCACCACCCGATCGGGATGCACCACAGCGGTCGACGACCCATCCGCCACGTGTGCAGAGATCTTGAGCGAGGTCCACAGGCCGCTGACTCGACTCATCACCGCCGCGTGTACGCCGAGGTCGAGGATGTCCTGGGAATCGGCTGGGTAGAGCGTCGGGACGTAGAGGTCGGCGAGCGCCATCTCCGAAGTGCACGGGACCGTCGAACTCTTGGCGGCCGGATCGTCGCCGACGAGTGCCACGGCACCGCCGTCGGGATGCGTGCCGATGAGGTTGGCGTGGCGTAGGGCGTCTGACGCGCGGTCGAGGCCGGGCGCCTTGCCGTACCAGTAGCCGACGACGCCGTTGCGCTGCTGACCGTCGTCGTCGGCCGCGAGCGGGCCGAGTGTCGGGGCGAGTTGCGATCCCATCACCGACGTCGCGGCGAGTTCTTCGTTGAGACCTGGGCGGTGCACGACGTCGAAAGGTGCAAGCAGCGACTGGCGTCGCATGAGTTCGAGGTCGAAGCCCGCGAGCGGCGAGCCTTCGTAGCCGGAGATGAACGACGCCGTGCGCAGATTCTGTCTCCGGTCGACGCGGGCGCGGTCGGCGATCATCCGGACGAGCGCTGTGATCCCGCCGAGGAAGATCGGACCTTCTTCGCGGGTGTATCGGTCGTCGAGCGTGAAATCGGTGGGGCGTGTCGTCGCACGCACTCCTGCCTGCGTCGATGCTGAATTTTTCGCGGTTGCGTCGCGCCGGAATCGGTCGGCTCGATCATCTGCGAGGGTCACGGGTTCACCTGGCCTTCGTGGTGTGTCGGCGTCGGCACGGGGTGTGGCCGACGACGTGTGGGCTGGGTCCGGGGGTGGTGGACCTCATCACCCACAGTACGAAATTGCGTGACGCCCGTCACGTCTGGGATGACAATGACAAGTAGATGACAGCCGCGCCGCGATCCGCTAGAGTCGCTTTCAGTTAATTGCAGCTAACTGAAAGCGCGGGCTGCACGCATCCCTGCGAAACGAAAGGTCTGCCTGTGACGAGGGTGGTCTCGACAAGCTCGACCAGCGGTGGGGGCTCGACCGGCGGCGAGGGCTCGACCAGCGAGAAGGGGTCGACCAGCGGTCGGGCTGTGCACGAGGCCAACGTCGCGACGCTGAGGGAGCGTCTTGCGCGCGTGGCGGTCGGCGGCGGCGAGCGCGCTCGTGAGCGGCACATTTCCCGCGGCAAGTTGCTCCCGCGCGATCGCGTCCACGGCCTGCTCGACGTCGGGTCGCCGTTCCTCGAGGTCGGGCCCCTGGCGGCGTTCGGCATGTACGACGACAAGGCGCCGTCGGCGGGCGTGATCGCCGGCGTGGGACGAGTCGCCGGACGTGAGTGCATGATCGTCGCCAACGACGCCACGGTCTCGGGCGGCACCTACTACCCGATGACGGTCAAGAAGCACCTGCGCGCGCAGGAGATCGCCGCCGCCAACCGGCTGCCCTGCATCTACCTCGTCGATTCCGGTGGCGCGATGCTCCTGGCGCAGGACGAGGTCTTTCCCGACCGGGAACACTTCGGACGGATCTTCTACAACCAGGCGACGATGAGCGCGGCTGGCATCCCGCAGATCGCCGCGGTGTTGGGATCGTCGACGGCAGGCGGCGCCTACGTGCCCGCGATGAGCGACGAGACCGTCATCGTCCGCAATCAGGGCACCATCTTCTTGGCGGGACCCCCGTTGGTGAAGGCCGCGACCGGCGAGGACGTCAGCGCGGAGGACCTCGGCGGCGGTGCCATGCACTCGTCGGTCTCCGGGGTCACCGACCACCTCGTCGACAACGACCAGCAGGCACTGGCCAAGGTGCGCGAGATCGTCGCGACCCTCGGGCCGCGCGAGCAACCGCAGTGGGACACGATCGCACCGCGTGAACCCGCCCGCAGCCAGACCGACATCTACGACGTCGTGCCCACCGATGCGCGTACTCCGTACGACGTCCGACAGGTCATCGAGATCATCAGCGATGCAGGCGAATTCACCGAGTTCAAGGCGAACTACGGCACCACGCTGGTCACGGCTTTCGCGCACGTGCACGGTCATCCCGTCGGTTTCGTCGCCAACAACGGTGTGCTGTTCAGCGAATCAGCGCTCAAGGGAGCGCATTTCATAGAACTGTGCGACCAGCGTCGAATTCCGTTGGTGTTCCTACAGAACATCACGGGGTTCATGGTCGGGCGTGCCTATGAGGAAGGCGGTATCGCCAAGAACGGCGCCAAGATGGTCAATGCCGTTGCGTGCGCACGCGTTCCGAAGTTCACCGTGATGATCGGCGGCTCGTTCGGGGCGGGCAACTACTCGATGTGTGGCCGCGCCTACTCGCCGCGGTTCCTGTGGTCGTGGCCCAACGCGCGTATCTCCGTGATGGGCGGACCACAGGCCGCTGACACCCTCGCGACGGTGCGCCGCAACCAGATCGAACGATCCGGCAAGGAGTGGTCGGCCGACGACGAGGACGCGTTCAAGACGCCGATCCGCGAGCAATTTGACGAACAGTCCGACGCGTACTACTCGACGGCGCGCCTGTGGGACGACGGCATCGTCGACCCGGCACACACCCGCACGTTGCTCGGGTTGGCGCTAGAAACCGCCCGATACGCACCGCTGGCCGATCAGCGCTACGGCGTCTTCCGGATGTGACCGACCGATGCGACACGAGATGGATGAGAACGTCATGACGACACCGACAGCCCGCCCGATCCGCAGCGTGCTCGTCGCCAACCGAGGCGAGATCGCGTGCCGCGTCATCGAGACGTTGCGCCGCATGGGGATTCGGAGCATCGCCGTCTACTCCGACGCCGACGCCGACGCTCTGCATGTGCGGATGGCCGACGTGGCGGTACGACTGGGGCCCGCGTCAGCCGCACGCAGCTACCTCGACATCGACGCGGTGGTGCGCGCGGCGCAGCAGACAGGCGCCGATGCGGTGCACCCCGGATATGGATTCCTCTCGGAGAACCAGAAGTTCGCGGCCGCGCTCGATGCCGCGGGGATTGCGTTCATCGGACCTCCGGCAGATGCGATCGCCACGATGGGCGACAAGATCACCGCGCGCGCCGCCGTCGTCGAACGCGACGTCCCGGTCGTGCCCGGTCTGTCACGGCCGGGGCTGAGCGACGAGGATCTGATCGAGGCTGCGCCCGAGATCGGATTCCCGGTCCTGATCAAGCCCAGCGCCGGCGGCGGTGGCAAGGGCATGCATCGCGTCGAGAACGCCGACGAACTCCCGGCGGCGCTGCAGCGGGCGCGACGAGAGGCCGGCTCGGCATTCGGCGACGACTCGTTGTTCCTCGAACACTTCGTCGACACTCCGCGCCACATCGAAGTGCAGGTCCTTGCCGACCAGTACGGCAACGTGATTCATCTCGGCGAGCGCGAATGCTCACTGCAGCGTCGACACCAGAAAGTCATCGAGGAGGCACCCTCGGCGCTTCTCGACGAGGCGACGCGCGCACGCATCGGTGAGGCCGCCTGCGACGCCGCGCGCAGCGTCGGCTACACCGGAGCGGGCACCGTCGAATTCATCGTCTCCGCCAAGCGACCCGACCAGTTCTTCTTCATGGAGATGAACACACGGCTGCAGGTCGAGCATCCCGTCACCGAGCTCGTCACCGGAGTCGACCTCGTCGAGCAGCAGATCCGCGTGGCTCGCGGTGAGAAGCTCGCGCTCACCCAGTCCGACATCGTCTTGTCGGGGCACGCGATCGAGGCGCGAGTGTATGCGGAGGATCCGGCGCGGGGATTCCTGCCGACCGGCGGCACGATCGTTGCGCTCGAAGAGCCGGCCGTGCCGGGTGCGATGTCCGAATACAGCGGCGTCCGTGTCGATTCCGCGATGTTCGAGGGAATGGTCGTCGGGAGCGATTATGACCCGATGCTGGCCAAGGTCATCGCCTACGGCAGTGACCGCGACGAGGCGATCGAGCGTCTCGACCAGGCTCTCGCGCACACCAGAGTGCTCGGTGTTGTGACCAACATCGACTTCTGTCGCTTCGTGTTGGCGCAGGACCGTGTCCGCGACGCCGAACTCGACACCGAACTGCTCGACAGGCTCGTCGTCGACTACGCTGCGCCGCAACCGGTTCCGGAAGCGCTGGTGCTCCTGGGTGCTGCCCGCACCGGGTTTCGGCAACCCGGCGACGTCTGGAATACCGAAGTCGGCTGGCGCATCGGTGCACCCGCACCGGTGGTGACCCGCATCGTCGATGGCGACAACAGACACTGGACGGTCTCGTTCCGTGTCGACGCCGCCACCGATGACACTCTGCGCGGACGCGCGTCGGTATCCGGCGACGACGTCGAATCCTGGGAAGCCGACGTCGAGTACCGTCGAATCGACCAGGGCGGCAACGGTGATCACGTCGACCGCTTGATCGTCGACGGTGTCAGTCAATCGTGGTCGCACGCGGAGATCGACGGTTCGTGGTGGGTGTCGGGACCAACGGGGTCGTGGACTCTCGAACTCGCCCGACCGATTCTCGACGAGGCCGCAGATGAGAAGGCCGGAGAGATCACCTCGCCCATGCCGGGGACCATCGTTGCCGTGTCGGTCGTCGACGGTGACGATGTCGAGGCGGGGGTACCCGTGCTCGTCGTCGAGGCAATGAAGATGGAGCACACGCTGACTGCCCCGATCACGGGCGTGGTCGCGCTCGCGGCGAAGGTCGGCGACAAGGTCGCGGCGGGCCAAACACTTGCACACGTAACGGATGAGAACTCGATGGAGCAGGCCAACTGATGGAACTGACACAGGACTACACCGACCTGATCGACACCGTGCGCGACTTCGCGCAGTCGGTGGTTGCGCCGGTCGCGGCGAAACACGATGCCGAACACAGCTTTCCGTACGAGATCGTCTCGCAGATGGGGAAGATGGGACTCTTCGGACTCCCGTTCTCCGAAGAGTATGGCGGCATGGGCGGCGACTACTTCGCGCTGTCACTCGCCCTCGAGGAACTCGGCAAGGTCGACCAGTCGGTGGCGATCACGCTCGAGGCCGGTGTGTCGCTCGGGGCCATGCCGATCTACAAGTTCGGTACCGAGGAGCAGAAGCAGCGTTACCTGCCCGACCTGACCTCCGGTGTCGCGCTGGCCGGATTCGGCCTCACCGAGCCGGGAGCCGGCTCCGATGCCGGAGCCACCGCCACAACGGCGCGTGACGACGGTGACACGTGGATCATCAACGGCGCCAAGCAGTTCATCACCAACTCCGGTACCGACATCACGTCGCTGGTGACGGTGACCGCGGTGACCGGCGTCAAAGACAATGGGCGCAAGGAGATCTCGACCATCATCGTGCCGTCGGACACGGTCGGGTTCACCGCTGAACCCGCGTACAACAAGGTCGGCTGGAACGCGTCGGACACCCACCCGCTGACCTTCACCGACGCGCGGGTACCGACCGAGAATCTGCTGGGGGAGCGTGGCCGCGGATATGCGAACTTCCTGTCCATACTCGACGAGGGACGCATCGCCATCGCGGCACTCGCGACGGGTGTGGCGCAGGGATGTGTTGACGAGAGCGTGAAGTACGCCAGGGAGCGGCAGTCCTTCGGGCAGCCGATCGGCAACTACCAATCGGTGTCGTTCGCCATCGCCCGAATGGAAGCGCGAGCACACGTCGCCCGCACTGCGTACTACGACGCCGCAGCGAAGATGTTGGCGGGCAAGCCGTTCAAGAAGGAAGCGTCGATCGCCAAGATGATCGCCAGTGAAGCCGCGATGGACAACGCGCGGATGGCCACGCAGATCCACGGCGGCTACGGGTTCATGAACGAGTATCCGGTGGCCCGCCATTACCGGGACTCGAAGATCCTCGAGATCGGGGAGGGCACCACCGAGGTGCAACTCATGCTGATCGCACGCGAACTGGGGTTCTCATGAGTGATGGCACGCAATCACCCACATCGACGGCTCGCAGGGTGATACAACGCGGATTGTGGTTCGAGGAGTTCGACGAGGGCACGGTGTACGAGCACCGGCCGGGTCGGACCGTGACCGAGGCCGACAACGTGCTGTTCACCACGTTGACCATGAACACGCAGGCACTGCATCTCGACGCCGCGTGGTCGGCTCAGCAGCCCGGCTTCGGCGGTCAGCGACTCATCAATTCGATGTTCACGCTGTCGACGATCGTCGGATTGTCGGTGTCGCAGCTGACTCAGGGGACGCTCGTAGCGAACCTCGGTTTCAGCGAGGTCTCCTTTCCCGCACCGTTGTTCGCGGGCGACACGCTGTACGCGGAGACGGAGTGCACGGGCATCCGCGAGTCCCGGTCGCGTCCCGGCGAAGGGGTGGTCAACCTGCTTCACGTCGGTCGCAATCAGGACGGGGTGATTGTCGCCCGAGCCGCGAGGGCCACACTGGTACGGAAGCGACCCGACGACTGACGCCGCCGGAGACAACTCCGCCGACGTCTGAACGAACAGGAGTGAGAATCGTGACCACCGGCCCGATCGTGCCGCCCAATCAGTTTGGTATCTCCAGCCAGATCGGCAATGAACCACAGATGTTGGTCAACGCCTGGCTGCCCTCGGGTCCGGCGATGCTGTTCTGTCCGGCCGACCGTCCCGATCGCTACCAGAAGGCACTCGAGCGAGCCGACGTCGTCATCCTCGACCTCGAGGACGCGGTCGCGCCGGAGAATCGCGTGGCAGCACGGGAAGCGTTGGTCGCCAACCCGATCGACCCGGACCGAACCGTCGTGCGTATCAACCCGGCGGGTACCGGTGACTATCGGCGCGACCTAGCGGCTTTGAGTGACACCAACTATCGGGTGGTCATGCAGGCGAAGGCCGAGACCGCAGGGTCTGTCATCGAGACGGCATTCCAGACCATCGCACTCATCGAGACACCGCTCGGCGTGGTGAACGTCAACGAGATCGCTCAGGCCGTCAACTGCATCGGATTGATGTGGGGTGCAGAGGATCTCGTGGCCGGTCTCGGCGGCAAGTCGAGCAGATTCGGTCAGGGTGAGCCGGGGGCGGGCACCTATCGCGACGTTGCCCGCTACGCACGTGCGATGGTGCGGATCTCCTCGGCGGCTGCGGGGATCTTCGCCGTCGACTCTGTACACATCGACATCCCCGACACCGATGGCCTCGCAGCAGAGGTTCGCGACGCCGTCGCACTCGGGTATGCCGCGACAGCTTGCATTCACCCCTCGCAGGTGGAGATCATCCGTGCCGGATACAGCCCGGATGCCGACGAGATCGATTGGGCCAAGCAGGTTCTCGAGAAGTCGGAGGAGTATCACGGTGGCGTCTTCAGCCTCGACGGCCAGATGATCGACGGCCCCGTGCTTCGTCAGGCCGAGGCTGTGCTGGCGCGTGCCGCCGCAGCCGAGAACCTCGACACCTAGACAACCGCATGATCAGGATATGAGTCGACGAGAAGAGAGTGATCCGAATGGCCGAGCAGAAGGTCGAATTGGCCTATGCCCGTGGTGAAGACAGCCCGCCGCTGCTGACGGAGACGATCGGGCGGACGCTCGCGCGCACCACCGAGGAGTACGGGGACAACCTCGCCCTCGTCGACGCTCCCAGCGGGCGAACCTGGACGTATCGAGAGTTCCGTGCCGAGGTACTCGCGCTTGCCGCGGGACTGCTCCGGCACGGCGTTCAGGCGGGCGATCGGGTGGGCCTGTGGGCGCCGAACCGACCCGAATGGGTGATGGTGCAGTACGCGACCGCCGAGATCGGTGCCATCCTGGTCAATCTCAACCCCGCCTACCGGCAGAACGAACTCGACTACGCGCTCACCCAGTCGGGCGCCAGCGTCGTGCTCGCCGCCGAGCGGTACAAGGACTCCGACTACCGGGGCATGCTCGACGCCGCCCGGCCGTCGGCGCCGGAACTGCGTGAGGTGATCCTCTTCGAGACGCCCGAGTGGGACGAACTGCTCCCCCGGCCGTCGGACGATGAGTTGTCCGCAGTGGCGCAACGCGCGGCGACGCTGCGGTCGGACGATCCGATCAACATCCAATACACCTCGGGTACAACGGGTTTCCCGAAGGGTGCGACACTCACGCACGCCAACATCAGCAATAACGGTTACCTCGTCGGCGAACTGCTCGCCTACACCGACGCCGACCGTATCTGCATCCCGGTGCCCTTCTACCACTGCTTCGGCATGGTGATGGGCAACCTTGCCGCGACGAGTCATGGTGCGGCCATGGTCATTCCGTCGCCGACCTTCGATCCGGAAGCCGCATTGCGGGCCGTCGTCGACTATCGCTGCACGAGCCTCTACGGTGTGCCGACGATGTTCATCGCCGAGCTGGCGCTCCTCGATCACGTCGAGCCGGGCCAGTACGATCTGTCGAGTCTGCGGACAGGGATCATGGCGGGTTCGCCGTGCCCCGAACACGTGATGCGGCAGGTGGTCGATCGCATGCACATGGGCGAGGTCTCGATCTGCTACGGGATGACAGAGACGTCGCCGGTGTCGTGTCAGACAAGAGTCGACGATCCGCTGGAACTGCGGGTCGGCACCGTCGGGCGGGTGGGGCCGCATCTGGAGATCAAGGTGATCGACCCCATCACGGGAGAGACACTGCCGCGCGGCGAAACCGGCGAATTCTGCACCCGCGGTTACAGCGTGATGAGCGGGTACTGGAACGAACCCGAGAAGACCGCGGAGGCACTCGACGCCGACGGTTGGATGCACACCGGCGACCTGGCCGTCATGGACCCGAACTCGTACGCGCGAATCACGGGGCGCATCAAGGACATGGTGATCCGTGGGGGAGAGAACATCTACCCGCGTGAGATCGAAGAGTTCCTCTACACTCACCCCGACATCCTCGACGCGCAGGTGATCGGAGTGCCCGACGAGCGTTACGGGGAAGAACTCATGGCGTGGATTCAGTTGCGCGACGGCGTCGCCGACCTCACCGCCGACGACGTGCGCGAGTTCGCGACCGGAAAGATCGCACGCCACAAGATCCCGAGATACGTCCACGTAGTCAAGGAGTTCCCGATGACTGTGACCGGCAAGGTACGCAAGGTGGCGATGCGCGCGGAGTCCGTCGACCTTCTCGGGTTGGCGTGATGACCGACCCCGGATCTTCGGGCCGAGGCCAAACAACTACGCGCATCGACGATTTCGCGCGAGAGGTCGCCGAGCGCTACAGCGTCGACACGTCGTCGTATGAGGCGCTGTGGGCGTGGTCGGTGGACAGTCCTGCGCAGTTCTGGCGCGCGGTGTGGGACTTCTTCGACCTCGACGCCGTTGCCGGTCCGCTCGCCGAAGGCGACGACGCCGTCCTCGCGTCGACGGAAATGCCAGGCGCGCAGTGGTTTCCCGACGTCACCCTGAACTACGTCGATCAGGTCTTCCGGCACGCCGACGACCCCGACGCCGCTGCGCGGACCGCGATCGTCGGAGTCGACGAGAGCGGCACGCGTGTGACGCTGACGTGGGCACAGTTGCGCGAGCAGTCTTTGGCGTTCGCGCGCACGCTGCGCGGGCTCGGGGTCGGTGTCGGCGATGTGGTCGCCGCCTACCTGCCCGACATTCCCGAGGCGTTGGTGGCGTTCCTCGGCACCGCTGCGGTCGGCGCGATCTGGTCGGGTTGCGGACAGGACTACGCGCCGTCGGGCGCAGCGGGCCGACTCGCCCAACTCGAGCCCAAGGTGCTGGTGACCGCCGACGGCTACCGATACAACGGCAAAGACATCGACAAGACGGCCGACAGTGCGAAACTGGCAGGCCTTCTCGAAGGGCTGGGCTCCCACATCGTCGTCGGAGATCCGTCGCGACAGCCCGCGCGCGGCATCGCGGTTCTCGGCTATGAGAGCGCGATCGCGTCGAGCCCTGTGATTGCCTCGAGTCCTCAGGCGCAGTCCGACGTTCCCGACGCCGACATCCCGGTGCGGGTCGGGTTCGATCATCCGCTGTGGGTGCTCTTCAGCTCGGGAACAACGGGGCGCCCCAAGGGGATTGTGCACGGGCACGGCGGCGTCGTCGTCGAACATCTGAAAGCCGCCGGCCTGCATGCCGATTTGTCGCGTGATGACGTCTTCTTCTGGCACACCGCACTGAGTTGGATGATGTGGAACTTCCAGGCAGCGGGATTGCTGGTGGGCGCTGAGATCGTCTGTTACAGCGGATCACCGCTCTACCCCGACGCCGATCGGCTCTGGGCGCTCGTCGCCGACGAAGGCGTCACCTACTTCGGCACCAGTCCCGGACAGTTGCAGGCGAGCCGTAAGGCAGGCCTGCAACCCGGCCGCGACCACGATCTGGCGGCGCTTCGCGGAATCGGGAGCACCGGTTCGGCGTTGTCGGCGGATCTGTTCGACTGGATCGACGAAAACGTACGTCCCGGGATTCCGGTGTCGTCGATCAGCGGCGGCACCGACGTGGTGACCGCGTTCGCAGGCGGATCGTCGGGGCAGCCGGTGGTGCCCGGTGAGCTGTCGGTGCGTTACCTCGGTGTGGCGCTTGCCAGCTGGGCTCCCGACACCACGCCGCTGATCGGTGAGGTCGGCGAGATGGTCGTCACCGCACCGATGCCCTCGATGCCGGTGGGCTTCTGGAACGACCCGGACGGTGCTCGTTATCGTGCGGCGTACTTTGCGCACGAGTGGTCGGGCACCGACTCCGATTCGGAACCGGTATGGCGACACGGCGATTGGGTCACGGTCACCGATCGGGGTTCGCTCATCATCCACGGCCGCAGCGATGCGACGCTCAACAAGCAGGGTGTGCGCATGGGATCGGCCGACATCTACGAGGTCGTCGAAAGCCTCCCGGAGGTCGCGGAGGCGTTCGTACTCGGCGTCGACGGACCCGACGGCAAGTACTGGATGCCCCTGTTTGTGACCCTGATGCGCGGCGCCACGCTCGACGACGATCTGCGCTCGATGATCGCCTCGTCGATCCGCACACGATTGTCGCCACGGCATGTGCCCGACGAGGTGATCGAGGCGCCAGGCATCCCGCACACCCGCACGGGTAAGAAGCTCGAGGTGCCGGTGACCGCGATCCTCGCGGGCCGCACCGGCGTCGACGTCGACCCCCGGTCGATCGACGATCCGGGCCTCATCGACTGGTACGCAGCACGTGGTCGCGAACATCAGTGGTGAGGGATCCGTCTCACACCGATGTACTAGCGTGGTCGGGGAACTGCCGTGCCACGTGTCTGTGCGGGCGCGGCCCGCACGCTTCGACCAGGAGATATGACGTATGAGCTATCAGCCGGGGGGCTCCGGTTTCGGCGCCTCCGACTCGGGCCAGGGTTATGGACAACAGGCCGGACAACAAGCCGGATATCCGCAGGCCGGGAGCGGGCAGCGCGGCTCTGAGCAGCAGGGATCATCCCAGCAAGGGCCGTCCCAACAGGGATCGTCCCCGCAGGGCTACGGACAGCAGGCTGCCGGTCAGTACGGCTACGGACAGACTGGCGGCTACGGCCAGCAGGCTGCCGGGGGATACGGACAGACCCAGGGTTACGGCCAACAGAGCTATGGGCAGCAGGGCTACGGCCAGCAGGAGTACGGACAATCGGGATATCCCCAGTCCGGGTACTCGCAGCCGGGATACGGTCAGGCCGATTACAACCAGTACGGGCAGGGGCAGTACGGCTACGGTGCCACGCCGAAGCCTGTGAGCCAGGGACTTCCGGCGAACACCTCGCTGTTCCTCGCCATCGCGCTGAGCGTGCTCGCTGTGCTGAACCTGTTCGTCGGTTTCTGGAGCTACGGGTCGGGACTGTCGCTCGGGGTCATCGTGATCGCGCTGTCGCTGCTCGCCGCGTTGTTCCCGAGCAAGGTCGCCGTCAACGCGCTCGTTCCGGTCTTGGCCGCATTGACCGGCGCCGACGCGATCACGCGGATCTACTCGCTCATCCACACCTCGTTGACAGACGTATCGAACTACGCGAACTACGGCGTGACGGCTCCCTCATCGTCGTGGGAAGACTACGTGCAGATGGTTATCTCGTTGTTGATCGCGGGCCTCGCCATCTTCTGGCTGCTCATCGTGCTCGGAGCGGTCAAACTCGCACCGGCGCCGGGCGCTGACACAACCACCGGGTCGGTTCCCGCGGGTTCGACCGTGAGCGCCGTCGAACAGACGACCGTCGTGGCCGAGACGACTCCCGCCACACAGGCATACGGGCAGGCGACGGCGACCGGCTATGGCGACGCACGGGCATCGGGCAAGGCGCAGGCACCTGTCGCCTCCACGCCCGCTGCCGCTGGTTCCGCTACACCGAGCCCCTCCGCCGCGGGTTACGGACAGTCGGCCTACACCTACGGCCAGTCGCCGTCTCATCAGGCGGGAGACTCGGCTGCGTACGGTGCGGGCGCCGCGTCGGCTCAGGAATCACCGCAGTCATCGTCTTACTCGCCCTATTCGGCCTCGTCGTACTCGCAGGCTCAGCCGTCGTCGAGTCCCGCCTCGCACTCGAGTGGGTACCCGAGCGGTCCGGCCGCGTCGGAATCGACGGGAGCCGGCTCCACAGGAGCCGGCTCCACGGGGGCAGCGTCGAGGGGCGCGGCGCCGCAGGCGTCGTCACCGTCGGCCGAGAGTGGATACGGGGACCGCACCACGGCGTTCCACCGGCCCGAAGATCAGTCGGGTAAGGGCAGTTCGTCGTCGACCTGATGCCCGGCCGGCATCCCGGCAGTGAATCGCCGGGCAGCTGAGAACCAACGCGAACAACTAACTACATGTAGGGCCCCGCCACGTTGCGGGGCCCTACACGTATGCCGTGAGTGTTATCTCTCGGCGCGTCTCCAACTCAACTGCAGTCACTCGTGTCACGCTCGTAACGATGTCGTCGATCAGGTCTGTGCCCAGAGAGAGTCTTTCCGCGCGTCTGCGTCAGGTGCGGCGGACGACCCGCGCGCAGCGCCTCGGCACCGAGGGCAGCGCGCGGGAGTTGATCCTCGTCGCATTCGGGGTGCCGGTCCTCACGCTGATGGTCCTCGTGGTCTGTGTACTCGCCGTACTCCTCATGTCCGGCGGAGATATCTCGGGCATCGCGAACGTGATCTCGGCGTGCTGGTTGGCCATCCACCAGGTGCCGATGACGATGAACGGCGTCACGCTCAGCGTGCTTCCGATGCTGCCGACGCTGCTCGTCGCGGCGGGGACTGCCGGATTCGCATCGTCGGCGAGCCGCGTCGGGCGGTCGGCGTCTGAGCTCGCGGCGATCGTGGCGGCCGCGATCGGTGGACCGCTGGTGATCACCGCGATGGCGTTGGCCGTGCTCATGGACGGATCGTCGGATACACCTGTTGCCGCCCCGAATGCGTTGTCGGCCTTCGGTTGCACGATCGCTCTGCACGGGCTGGCGACAGCCGCAGGTGTTGCCTGGCGACGTCGTCGCGACCTGGCGG
>NZ_DLSO01000181.1:0-19762 GCF_002500165.1 Gordonia sp. UBA7860
GATCGAGGAACAGCAGTTCGCGTCGCTCTTTGCCACCGACGATCGCAAGATCGGTATGGATTCGTTCATCGCCAACGGACCGGGCAAGGCACAGTTCACCGGGAAGTGACCACGGATCTTCCTCCCGACGGCGGGTAGGGTTCAACGGCAACGTGTCGTTACCGGCGGGTAGGGACCCCGCTGTCGGCCACGGCAGTCGCGACGACACAGGGCTAGTGCGACGACACAGAACAGGGCGAAAGTAGGAGACATGACGACCACGGAGAACGAGTCGGCAACAGATCGCGTCGATCCGGCACCCAATCCGCATGCCACCGAGGAGCAGGTCAAGGCCGCGCTCGAAGACACCAAGCTCGCGCAGGTGCTCTATCACGACTGGGAAGCCGAGACCTACGACGAGAAGTGGTCGATCAGCTTCGACGAACGGTGCATCGACTACGCGCGCGGTAGGTTCGACGCCGTGGCCGCCGACGAGTCGCTGCCCTACGAGCGGGCAATGGAACTCGGCTGTGGCACAGGATTTTTCCTGCTCAACCTGATGCAGTCCGGTGTCGCGAAGAAGGGCTCGGTCACCGATCTGTCGCCGGGAATGGTCAAGGTCGCGCTGCGCAACGCGGAGAACCTCGGCCTCGACGTCGACGGCCGGGTTGCCGACGCCGAGCGGATTCCCTACGACGACAACACCTTCGACCTCGTCGTCGGTCACGCGGTGTTGCACCACATCCCCGACGTCGAGCAGGCGTTGAGTGAAGTGCTCCGTGTGCTCAAGCCGGGCGGGCGTTTTGTGTTCGCGGGCGAGCCGTCGACGATCGGCGACTTCTACGCGCGGTGGATGAGCCGCGCCACCTGGTGGGCCACCACCCACGTCACCAAATTCGGGCCGCTCAAGGCGTGGCGTCGACCGCAGGAGGAGCTCGACGAGTCGTCGCGCGCGGCGGCGCTCGAGGCCGTCGTCGACATCCACACCTTCGATCCCGACGAGTTGGCCGATATCGCGCGTTCGGCGGGGGCCGCTCGGGTCGAGACCGCGACCGAGGAGTTGGTCGCCGCGATGCTCGGGTGGCCCGTGCGTACCTTCGAAGCCGCCGTGCCGTCGGAGAAGCTCGGTTGGGGCTGGGCCGGATTCGCCTTCGGCGGGTGGAAGCGCATGACCTGGCTCGACGAGAACGTGCTGCGTAAGGTCGTGCCGCCGAAGTTCTTCTACAACGTCGTGGTGAGCGGGTACAAGCCGCGGTGATCGAGACTTCCGGCGCGGAGTGACGCTCACCGCGCATGTGCCAAGCTGTCTGTGGAACCGGCACGCGCCAGGGGAGTTGCGACTTGGGATACGAATTCACGCTCGACGATGTCGCTTTCCTTCGTGGTCGCTATGGGGAGAAGGCGCTCGAGGTGGTCTCGGGTATGGCGTTGACGCCGTCGTCGATGATCGCCGACGTCGAAGCGGCGCGACGACGCTACGCGCCTCACGACGCCGCGCTCATCGAGACCGTGCGCGATCGACGGCGAGCTGCGCGCAAACTGCGCGACGCCGATCAGTGGCTGCTCACCGACGATGCTCTCCAGCAGGCGACGCCGAGTGTGGTTGCGGCACATCGGGCTGCCGAGATCGCGCGCTGTTTCCCCGGTGCGGTGATCCACGACGTCACGTGTTCGATCGGTGGTGAGGTCGTCGAGCTCGCGTCGCAGGAGGGCATCGGTGGTGTGATCGGCAGCGACCTCGACCACGTGAGACTGTCCATGGCGCAACACAATCGGCACGTCCTCGGGCAGTTGTCCACTCCGACTGCGCTTCTCGTCGCCGATGCACTGACCCCCACCTCGACGGCCGACGTGGTGATCGCCGATCCGGCCCGACGTTCCGGCGCCGGACGGGTCTTCCGGCTCGATCAACTGACGCCGCCGCTTCCCGATGTGTTGATGACCTATGCGGGTCGCGTCGTGATTGTCAAATGTGCTCCGGGACTTGACTATCGGGCACTGCGCAATCGCTTCGGCTTCACCGGGGAAGTGCAGATCACCTCCCTTGACGGTGGTGTCCGTGAAGCCTGCCTGTGGAGCGGACCGGGGATCGTCGACCGAACACGAGCAACAGTGCTGCGTACCGGTGGCGACGCCGCGGTGGGCGGTTTCGAGGTCAGCGACGACGAGCCCGACGACGTCGACCAACACGGGCCGGTGGGTCGGTGGATCGTCGATCCCGACGGCGCCGTCGTCCGTGCCGGACTGGTGCGTCAGTACGCCGCACGGCACGCTCTGCGGCAGCTCGACCCGCAGATCGCCTACCTCACCGGCGAGCAGGTGCCGTTGGGCGAGCGAGGATTCGAGGTCATCGAGGAGGTTACGACGTCGGAGAAGGCGTTGCGGAAGACCCTCGCCGCGCACGACTGCGGCACGTTGGAGATACTCGTCCGCGGCCTTGACGTCGACCCCGACGCGTTGCGGAAGCGGTTGCGTCTCAAGGGTTCGCGGTCGCTGACGCTCGTGCTCACCCGCGTCGGCCGCAAGGGCGTCGGGTTCCTGTGCGAGGCCGGGGTCAGGGCGCGATAGTCGCGCGCAGAAAACCACACCCCTCGGGCCCTCCGCACGTACCGGTACATGCGAGCTACCCACGGGACGCGACTTTCTGCGCGGCCTCACTGCGACAGCGACCCAAAGGCTTCTCGGCGGCCGACTACGGCTGGCCCTGCGAGAGCTCGGCACCGGCGATGTACCAACCGCCCGGATCGAGGTGGATTGAGTCGCCCTCGCGATGCGAGGCCTCCGACTCGAGATGACCGGTGGTACCCAGCTCGACAGTCACATCAGCAGGTTCCTGAGCGGCGTTGAGCGCCACAGTGATCGGCTGTTCAGTGTGCACGCGGTAGACCAGTAGGCCCTGGTTCACGTCGAGTGTTTGCACGCGCGCGTGCTCGATGTCGGGGAAGCGACGTCGAAGTCCCAGCAGCCGCTGGTGGAGTCGGTAGATTGCGGGCAGCGAGGCGTCGTCGGGAGGTGTCTGCGGCAGCGGCGGACGGATCGCGTCATCGCCGCCGACGCGTTCTTCTTTCGTTCCGGTCCAACCCAATTCGTCGCCGTAGTAGATCGCCGGGGTGCCGGGCAGGGTGGCCAGGAGCACGACGGCGAGATCCGCGGAACGCTGGGCGAGGCGGGTCGCAATGCGGGTCACGTCGTGATTGCCGACGAACGTCCACGGTACGAATGTCGACAGCATCTCGTCGTGGCGTGTCAGCGCCCACTGCAGTTCGTGCATGTTGGCGTCGATGATGCTGCTCCACACGGCTTTCCACAGCTCGTACTGGGTCACCGAGTCGACGCCGCTGTCGGAGACGAATCCCGGATAGTCGCCGTGAATCACCTCTGCGAGCACATAGGTATCGGGGAATCGCTCACGCACGCGGGGTAAAACAGTGCGCCAGAAGGCAGGTGGGACCGCATAGGCCGCATCGAGACGCCACGCGTCGGCGCCTGCGTCGAGCCAGTGGCACATCACGTCGACGACCAGATCGGCTACGTCGGGATTGCGGTGATCGAGCGCGACCAGATCGTCGTGGCCTTCGAACGTCCGCACCGCGCCGTCACGTTGACGACGCGCCCAGCTCGAGCCGTCGGCAACTCGATCATGTCGGCGTGACACATGATTGAACACGCCGTCGAGCATGATCCGGATGCCACGCGACCGGCATGCGGAGACGAGTGCGTCGAAGTCGGCTTTGTCGCCAAGACGTTCGTCGATCGTGAAGTAGTCGAGGGTGTCGTAGCCGTGGGTCGCGGACTGAAAGATCGGACCGAGCGCGATCCCGTTGACTCCCAACGCGACTGCGTAATCGAGCCAGTCGATGAGTGCTGACAGCGGACGTTGGCAGGTCCGGTCGGCGCCGGTGGTGTCGGCGCCCAGAGCGCCCAGCGGGTACACGTGCCACCAGATCGACGTCGCGACCCAGTCCGGCGTGGTGGCTGTCATCAGTCGATGTTCTTCTTCGAGTCGAAGAAGAACACCTCTCCGATGTTCGTGGCCGTGGCGATCTGTCCCGACGGCGACACCGCGACGCCCGTCGCGAAGCCTTCCGCGCCGGGCATCGCCACAGTGCGCTTCGTGGCACCGTTCGACGTGTCGACCTCGACCAGCGACAGCGAATTCTTGCCCTGATCGCGTACGACGGTCCACGCGGTCTTCGATGACGTGAGAGTCGACAGGCTCACCGCGGCGAGATCCTTGCGCTGCCACACCTGCTCAGCTTTGTCGCCGCGGTCGCGAAGCAGGGTCAGCGGTGCGCCGATGACACCGGTCGGGATGATCAGGCCGTCGGGGGAGACGGTCATGGACGCGAATCCGTACCCGCCGTTGTCGTAGGTCCACTTGGTCTTGCCGGTCGCGGCGTCGAGCGCGACGATCTGACCGAGTCGGCTGAACGTGTAGAGGGTGTTGCCGTCGGCCGACAGCGTCGGTGCGCCGATCACACCGCCGGGAACGTCGGCATGCCAGACCTCGCGGACAACACGTCCGTCGTTCTGCTTCGCGTACGAGAAGCCGCGGATCTGCGACGCGATCGCGCCGGTCGGCCAGAAGTTCAGGAAGAAGCGGCTGTGCTGTTCGTCGACGGCGGGCGGCGCGGGCACGGCGCAGCGCGGGCCGTTGCTGACGCAGTCGCCGTAGCCCCAGAGCGGGTCGCCGGGGTCGGCCTCGGGTCGCAGGCGCACCTCGGGTGCGGTGAAGTCGCTGTTCTGGGTGTTGAGCATGAGGATCTGACCCTGCGTGGTCACCACGAGTACCTCGCCGGGAGCCGCGAACTTGGCCGACAGTGGCACCCCGATGACCGGCATCCGCCAGCGGATCGCGCCGCCGGCGTTGAACGCCACGAAGGTGGTCTCCTCGCCGACGTAGGGCTGATCGAACTGGTCGAGGAGGGTGGAGTTTCCCTCGATGCCCGCACGCATCCGTTTGCAGAAGTTCATACGCCCGGAGTTGGGATCGAGGGCGAACAGGTTGCAGCCGTTGGCGGTGCTCGCGGTGACGTTGACGTTCGAATGGTTCGACAGAGTGAGAGGTGCCGTCACCGGGCCGCCGGTCGGTCGGGTCCAGCTCAGGGCGAGGTCGTCGGGGATCGACGGGTAGGTGTAGTTCGAGTTCGCGCCGTTGCCGCCATAGCTCGCCCAGCCAGGACTGGCGACCGAACGTACGTCGATGTGCCCGTCGGAGCAGGCACTGAGCGCCAACACGCTGCCGAGCAGGAGCGCCAGGGGCACCAGAACCCGTCGCGGTACCCGAATCCGGCGGCCAACCTCAGCCATCCTGCTCCCGTCATGTTCGGTCTCCGGCCCTGCACCGGAACGCCAGCAGTTGAGCCTATCGTGCGACGCCCCGCCACTGGTTCGCACGGCGGTTCCGCCTCCGATTGGAGCTGCGGCGCCGCTGCCGAAGCTGCTAGTGGCGTCGATTAGGGTGAGTCGTCATGACGACGATGTGGAACGCCTCGTATCGGTCGCGGTGGCGAGCAGGTCGACGCCGCGACCCGCGACAGGCGCGCTTCCTCACCCTCGATTCGCTGCGCTGGGTGTTGCGCAACAAGGCGTACACACCCTGGTACCTGGTGCGGTACTACCGGCTCGCACGGTTCCGGATGGCCAACCCGCACATCGTGCTCAGGGGAATGCTCTTTCTCGGCCGGAACGTCGAGATTCACGCGACGCCGGAGCTCAGCAGGATGGAGATCGGGCGCTGGGTCCACATCGGTGACGGCAACTCGATCCGCTGTCACGAGGGCACCATGCGCATCGGCGACAAGACGGTCTTCGGCTGCAACAACGTGGTGAACTCCTACCTCGACCTCGAGATCGGCGGATCGGTCCTCGTCGCCGATTGGTGCTACATCTGCGACTTCGACCACAAGACCGACGACATCACGCTGCCCATCAAGGACCAGGGCATCGTGAAAGGTCCGGTCCGTATCGGCGCCGACACCTGGGTGGCCGCGAAGGTCTCTGTCCTGCGCAACACGATCGTGGGACGAGGGTGCGTGCTCGGGTCGCACGCCGTGGTCAAGGGCGTGATCCCCGACTATTCGATCGCCGTCGGCGCGCCCGCGCGAGTCGTCAAGAACCGTAAGGATGACTGGGCCTCCAACGCCGAGGAGCGCGCCGAACTCGAACGCGCACTCGCCGACATCGAACGTAAGAAGGCCCAAGCCCGCCAGGTTCCTGGCGCCTGACCCGTCCGCGTGCCCCCATCTGCGTGCCCCCTCGCCCGACTTGCGGCTCAGGGCTGCTCCGGATCGCGTTCCGGGAGTGGCCTTTCGGCGATGAACGGGCGTCCCACAGGATGGCGGACTCGACGCTTGGCGGAGAGGTAGACGCCGCTGGTGCGTTCGGCCACCTCCCGCCAAGAGAACTCAGCGGTCAATCGCGCACGGGCGCGTCGTGCCCGCGCAGCGGTCTGTACCGGATCCGACAGGCATGACCGCACAGCGGCGGTCAGGCCTGCGACGTCGCCGGGCGTGAACGTCAGCCCGGTCACCGGCGCCACGACAGCCTCGCCGAGTCCGCCCGCCGTGGAAACGACGAGAGGCGCGCCGGTAGCAGCGGCCTCGAGGGCGACGATGCCGAACGGTTCGTACCGCGACGGCAGCACGATCGCGTCGCACCGATGCATCAGGTCGACGAGTTCGTCGTGGCCGACGCCGCCGAGAAAGCGCACCGCGCGCGACACCCGGTGGCGGCGAGCGGTGTCGACGAGCCAGTCGTACTGAGTGCCGTCGCCCGCAATGGCCAGCGTGGTCCCCGGATGGGTGCGTCGGATGCGGGGAAGCGCGGCGAGAAGATCCTGCACGCCCTTCTCGTATTCGAGGCGGCCGGCGAACAGCAACTCCGCGGGGCCCTGCGTGCGTGTTCGTTCGGCGTAGGGCCAGATGTCGACGTCGATGCCGTTGTGGATGATCTGGACGTCGGGCAGCCCTGGCCCGAAGAGCCTGGTCACCTCGTCACGCATCGACGCCGAACAGGCGATTAGCGCGTCGGACTCGTTGGCGAGCCACCACTCGACCGAGTGCACCTGACGGTTGGTTCGTCCGCTGACCCAGCCGCTGTGCCTGCCCGCCTCGGTGGCGTGGATCGTCGAGACGAGCGGAACGTCGAACAGTTCGGCGAGCGTGATCGCCGGGTGCGCGACGAGCCAGTCGTGGGCGTGCACCACCTCGGGTGTCCAGCGTGCGTCGGAATCGGCAGTGAGAATGCCAGCAGTGAGGATGCCCAGTCCGGCGCGGACGAACGCGTGACCCATGGCGAGTGTCCACGCCATCATGTCCTGGCCGAATTCGAATTCGGGTGGATCCTCCGCGACGGCGATCACCCGCACACCCTCGACGACGGTGTCGGTGGTCGGGTGTGTCAGCGCGTCGGTACCCGACGGCCTGCGGGTCAGCACGGCGACGTCGTGTCCGATGGCCGCGAGCTCGGTGGCGAGGTGGTGTACGTGCCTGCCAAGCCCACCCACCACGACCGGCGGGTACTCCCACGAGACGAGCAGCACTCTCATGCGCGCTCGTCTTCGCGTAGTCGGCGGGCGTCGAGGTCGGCGAACAGGCCGTCGGCGAGATTCCAGTTCGCGGCGAGACGTGCCGCCTGCTCGGTGCGTCCGCGTAGCGCGGCGTCGGCGATCTCACGCGTGGCGTGTGCGTGGGTGTGGGCTCGACGCACCGCATACTCGGCAGCTGTGTCCTTGGAGACCATGAAGGGCCAGTCCGATGAGACGGTCAGCAGTGTTTCCCGGACGATCTGATCGGCAACGCGATCACGACCCGACTCTGCATCGAGAAGTTTGTCGACGGTGTCGAGTGCTGTCTCGACCACCTCGGCGTTGAGTTCGACGAGGTGCTCGACCTGCGGCCCGTTCCACACACGCCAATCCTTGCCCGAACCCCACGAGCTGTCGGTGAGGGAAACCGGTTCTCCGACAAGGCCATCGGCTGCTGCCGATGCCATCGTCCCGACCCGCACCCCGGCTTCGGGGAGGCGTCGAAGCACCTGTTCGAGCCACACGGGTCCCTCGTGCCACCAGTGTCCGAACAATTCCGTGTCGAACGCCGCGACGACCAGCGCGGGTCGGCCGATCCGCTCCGATTCCGAGATCAGGCGTGCGCGTACATGTTCGACGAAGTCGTCGACATGGCGATCGATCACGGGCGCGGCGCGGGCGGGGTCGTAGGGCTTCTTATTCTGCGCCGCAACGGTTTTACCGGTCACACGCGACATCTTGAAGCCGGTCGTGTGGTCGTAGGTGTGGAAGTCGCGGTAGACAGAGTGGCCCGGATATCCCGATTTCGGTGACCACACTTGATAACTCACGGTCAGGTCGCGACCGAATGCGAGGACGTCGGAATCTCCGACGGGTCGAGCGAGCGAGGTGTCGCCGTGCAGCGCGGGGCCGTCGACCATGAAATGTCGCACGCCCGCAGCCGAATACTCGGACTCCATGCCTGGCGTGAACGCGCACTCGGGCGCCCAGATCCCTTGCGGCGCTGTACCCCACCGTGATCGAGCATCGGCAAGCCCCTCGGCGAGGGAGAATCGGCGCAACCGCGGGTCGAGCAGCGGAGCGAACGGATGGGCGAGCGGGCCACCGAGGATGTCGACGACGCTGCTGTCGGCCAGCGCTCGGATCAGCGGGCTCGCGCCGTGTTGCCAGTGGCGTTCGAAGTCGCCCACTGCGCGTGCCGCACATCGGAATTCGTGCGCGGCTAGATCGCGTCGGATCGGGTCCGGATGGTCAGCGGCCGCCACCGCACGCAGTTGCCAGTCGGCGAGCCACTCGTGCATGGAGCGAAGGCAGTGCGGGTCGTCGAGTTGGGCGGCCAGCACAGGCGTGATGCCCAGAGAGAGCTGATCGGTGAATCCGTCGGCCGCCAGACGTCGGAGCATGGCGAAGACAGGAAGATACGACGCCGCCCACGACTGGTAGAGCCACTCCTCACCGACCGGCCAGCGACCGTGATTGGCCAGCCACGGCAGGTGAGAGTGCAGCACCAGGGTGAACTGGCCGGGCACGGCGTCGCCGCTGCCCTGTGGGTGCGCCGCAGTGCGGGGAGAGGAGAAAGTCATCGGGTGTGCCGGGTACTCAGGGCCGGACCGCAATGGCGAAGAGGTCGAGCGAGGCGTCGATGTCCGCGGAGGTGGCCCCGTCTTTGGCGTTGTCGGGGGAGGTTTCGACGATGACGAAGTCGTCCGCGGAGATCGCGGCGACGTCGGCGACGAGGTCGGCGGGCCAGTCCTCTCCCGCCAAGGCGCGCTCGATCTGTGCGTCGATCAGCGACCCGCCCCACTTGGCGTCCAACTCCGTCAAGCCCGCGCCGTGGTAAACGCCATGCATCACAACGGATTCCAGCCCACCATCGGTCAGTAGATCGGTGAGCTCGGCGGCGTCGAGTTCGCGCGTGTGGAACGGATTGAGCGGGGTGTCGCGGCCCGGCGAGAAGGTGATGCGATTGGGCGTCGAGATCAGGAGGCGCCCGCCGGGACGCAGCACTCGACGGCACTCGGCGATGAAGGCGGCTTGATCCCACAGATGTTCGATGACCTGGAAGTTCACCACCACGTCGACCGATTCGTCGGGAAGAGGGAGATCAACAAGGTTGCCCGCGATCATCGTCAGTTCCGGGTACCGCTTGCGGGTGTGTTCGACGGCCGACGCGTCGTAGTCGACGCAGGTGACCGTCGCGCCCGCAGCTGCAAGCATCGCGCCGCCATAGCCCTCACCGGAGCCTGCCTCGAGAACCACTTTCCCGCTGCACGACTCCGCGATGAACCGGTAGGCGATCTCGTGGCGGCGGAACCAGTAGTTCTCCGCCGGGATGCCGGGAACCGTACGCTCGCCGGTCAGCGCCAGTTGGGCATCGGTGTCCAATGCATCCATGCCGGCCGCGGGTCGTGTGGCCTCGGAAGTCGTCCCTGGAGTTGCCTCAGGGGTGGCCTGCGAACCCGTGCTCACGGTCGGCAGACGGTCCGTTGTCGAGCCCTGTGCGTCGATCATCCCCATGAGACTAGTACCCGGGGCCGTCCCAAGAACGTGCCACAGTCCCTTCGTCCGCCCGCAGTCGTCACGTCCTGCCCGTGAGAACGCCGCCATAGCGTGAGGTAGGCGATGTTCTAAGGCAAAATAGGAGACGCTAAAGTGGGTGGAGACCGATGGCCTTACCCGCCGGTAAGTTGCCGAACCCGACGCAGGAGGTCGACGTAGACCCATGACAAACATTGTCGTTCTGATCAAGCAGGTTCCGGACACCTGGTCCGAGCGAAAGCTCTCCGAGACCGACTACACGCTTGATCGTGAAGCCGCTGACGCTGTGCTCGACGAGATCAACGAGCGTGCGGTCGAGGAAGCGCTGCAGATCAAGGAGGCCAACGGGGGCGAGGTCACCATCCTCACCGCAGGTCCCGAGCGCGCCACCGAAGCCATTCGCAAGGCACTTTCGATGGGTGCCGACAAGGCCATCCACATCAAGGACGATGCGCTGCACGGTTCGGACGCGGTTCAGACCGCATACGTGCTCGCCCGCGCACTCGGCACCGTCGAGGGCGTCGAGCTGGTCATCGCAGGTAACGAGGCCACCGACGGTCGCGTCGGCGCAATCCCCGCGATGATCGCCGAGTACCTCGAACTGCCGCACCTCACGCATCTGCGCAAGCTGACCGTCGAGGGCGAGTCCCTCAAGGGTGAGCGCGAGACCGACGACGGCATCTACCACGTCGAGGCCGAGCTTCCCGCGATCGTCAGTGTCAACGAGAAGATCAACGAGCCGCGCTTCCCGTCCTTCAAGGGCATCATGGCCGCCAAGAAGAAGGAAGTTCAGGTCGTCGGCCTCGCCGAGATCGATGTCGAGCCTTCCGATGTGGGCCTCGAGAATGCGGGCACGACGGTCACCAGCTCGACCCCGAAGCCTCCGAAGACCGCGGGTGAGCGTGTGACCGACGAGGGCGACGGTGGCGTGAAGGTTGCCGAGTACTTGGTCAGCCAGAAGATCATCTAGGCGCCGAACGCACCGAGACCACCTCACCGGCCCGCGCGGTCAGCAGACTCGCCGCAGGCCACCAGACATCCAGGAGCAAAAACAATGGCAGAAGTACTCGTTCTGGTCGAGCAGGACGCCGAGGGCGCCCTCAAGAAGGTGACCAACGAACTGATCACCGCCGCTCGTGCACTCGGTACGCCGTCGGCCGTCGTGGTCGGCGCACCCGGTGGCGCCGACGGCATCATCGACGACCTCAAGGCCGCCGGTGCCGAGAAGATCTACGTCGCCGAGTCCGACGACGCAGCCAACTACCTGATCAGCCCCAAGGTCGACGTCCTGTCGTCGGTCGCTGAGCAGGCAACGCCCGCGGGCATCCTCGTCGCGGCGAACGCCGACGGCAAGGAGATCGCAGGCCGTCTCGCCGTGCGTCTCGGCTCGGGTGTGCTCGCCGACGTCGTCGACGTCAAGGAAGGCGCTGTCGGCGTCCACTCGATCTTTGGTGGTGCGTTCACCGTTGACGCGCAGGCCAAGGGCGATACCCCCATCTTCTCCGTGCGCCCCGGTGGCGTCGAGGCCGCACCGCAGGCTGCTGCGGGCGAGCGCGTCGACGTCGAGGTCCCGGCGCAGGAGGGTGGCGTGAAGATCACCAAGGTCGAGCCGAACGTCGGTGGCGACCGTCCGGAGCTCACCGAGGCATCGATCGTCGTCTCCGGTGGTCGTGGCGTCGGAAGCGCCGAGAAGTTCTCCGTCGTCGAGGAGCTCGCCGATTCGCTCGGTGCCGCTGTCGGCGCCTCGCGTGCCGCCGTCGACTCGGGCTACTACCCGGGCCAGTTCCAGGTCGGTCAGACCGGCAAGACCGTGTCGCCGCAGCTGTACGTCGCGCTGGGCATCTCGGGCGCGATCCAGCACCGCGCAGGCATGCAGACCTCGAAGACGATCGTCGCCGTCAACAAGGATGAGGAAGCGCCGATCTTCGAGATCTCCGACTTCGGCATCGTCGGCGACCTCTTCAACGTCGCACCGCAGCTGACCGAAGAGGTCAAGAAGCGCAAGTGATCTCGACAAGCTCGATCAGCGGGTCTGCTGGTTGAGCTGCCCGCCGCTGGTTGAGCCTGTCGAAACCACCCTCAGCGATCCCCGGCCCACCTGGGTCGGGGATCGCTGCTTTTTGTTCACCAAGCGCGCCCCGACACGTCACGCGCACGTAGCAGGCCGGTCGTTGCGACTGGCTTTCATCTGGGGCATGACAGACGTACTGGACAGCCCGGGTGTTTTACACGGCCGCACCCTCGTCGACGCCGGGAGGCTGCGGATCGTTCTCACCGAGTCCGCGGAGCTGATCGACGCTGTCCAACGACTCCGTTACGACGTCTTCGCCGCAGAGCCCGGCTTCTCCGATCGCATCGGCGACCCGACAACCCGTCGCGACGCCGACCACGTCGACGAGTTCGCCGAGCACCTCGTCGCCATCGACGACGAGTACGGCGTCCTGGGCTGCGCCCGACTGCTCGCACCTCCGCGAGCCATCGCCGCGGGCGGTTGGTACTCGGCAAGCGAATTCGACCTCACCGAGATCAACCGGATAGGCGGGTCGGTCGTCGAGATGGGCCGCGCGTGCGTGGCGCCGGGCCATCGCCACGGCGCCATCACCGCGCTGCTCTGGGCCGCAGTGTTGCGATACCTCGACGATGCGGACTACCGCTACTTGATGGGCTGCGTCTCGGTTCCGCTCAGTGGTCCCGGTGACGAACAGCGAGGTTCGACGCTGCGCGGCGTCCGCGACCACGTACTCACCCGCCACCGGGCGCCGTGGCGAACCACCCCGTTGCACACCCCACTGATCGACGGTCGCATTCTCGACGAGATCGAGCCGCCGTCGACGCTCACCCTGCCGCCGCTCCTGCGTGCCTACCTACGTCTGGGCGCAACGGTCTGCGGTGAACCGGCGGTCGACGAGATCTTCGACGTCGGCGACTTCGTCACGATCATCGACCGCGAACACGCCAACACCCGCTATCTCGACAGACTTCGTGCGACAGGCGCGCGACTCGCAGTATCTCCCCGAGAGTGAGGTCCGTATGACGGCCGCAGCGATCATCAGCCCTCCGACGTCCCCCGCATCACTGCCGACCCAGACGGTGGTGTCGACCGCACATCCTGCTCCCGCCCACAATGCTTCGTCGTCCGCGACCATCAGGACCGAGAGTCACCGTCACGCGTGGTATCCGGCCAGCCCGTGCGGCGACCTCTGCCACGCCGACAACCCGTTCGCCAGGGCCAACGTGCTCGTCGTCGCGACTCGCGTGGTCCTGCTGGCGGCGTCGACCATTGTCTTCCTGCTCATGGGTTCGCTTGTCGCGGTGCTGCCGCGCCTCCTTCGTCGCGCATACATCCGCACGAGTGCGCGAACGCTGTTGTGGTCCTTGGGCGTGCGAGTGGTGATCGATGATCGTCGGCCGTTTGCGGCGAGCACCCGTGGACTCGTGGTGTCCAATCACATCTCGTATCTCGACATCCTGGCCGTCGCGGTCGTCAACCCGGCTCGGTTCGTCGCCAAATGCGACGTGATGTCGATGCCCGTCGTGTCAACGCTTGCTCGGCGACTCGGAATCATCTCGATCGACCGTGGCTCGCTGCGTACCCTGCCCGCGACCGTCGATCGGGCGGTGGCAGAACTGCAGGCCGACAACTCGGTGGCGGTGTTTCCGGAGGGCACCACATGGTGCGGACGTGCCCGCGGTGAATTTCGGCCCGCGTTCTTCCAGGCGGCGATCGACGCAGGAGTGCCCGTCATTCCGCTGCACGTCGAGTTCGAGGTCTCCGGAATGGTCACGGCCGCAGCAGGTTTCATCGGCGAAGATTCGCCTGCCGACACGCTTCGACGTGTGCTGCGCACCCGCGGCCTCGCGGTGCGAATCCGAGTGCATGAGTCGCAACTTCCCGGGACGGACCGTCGTGAACTCGCCCAGCGCTGCGCCGAACTTGTCGGTGGGGTGCCTGCACACGCTCATCCGTAGGCGATCGGAACAGCTGATTCGCATCGGTGACCGCGGACACACCTGATCGCTCGATCCGATACGGTGAGAAAGACCGCGCCGATCCGTACGGTGCGCCTGGCCGTCGGGAGATTTCGTGACCGCGAGTTCGCAGACAGACACCGAGAACGACGCGCGTCGCGAGGCCGCACGGACGCGCTTCGGTGAGCTGCGTGCCAGTCGGGGCGCTGTCGCCGACGCCGACCTCGACGCGGTCTGGGCCGACCTCGACACCATCAGACCTGCCAACATGCTCGGGAGTTGGCGCGGTGGCGAGTTCGTCACGGGGCATGCGATGAACGGGCTGCTGACCAAGATCGGTTGGTACGGCAAGAACTTCATCTCGCTCAGCGAGGTGCAGCCGCTGGTGTGCCGCAACGAAACGGGAGAGCTGTACTCCAACACCAGCGTCGGCAAGGGTGAGGCGTCGTTGTGGGCCATCGAATTCCGCGGCGAGGTCACGGCGTCGATGGTCTACGACGGCCAGCCCGTGATCGACCACTTCAAGCGCGTCGACGACACCACGGTGATGGGCATCATGAACGGCACCGGCGGACTCATCGGCGGCCGCCATTTCTACTTCTACCTCGAACGTGACTGAGTTCTGAGTGACTGAGTTCTGAGCGTCGACGCTCCCACCTCTGGCCCCCACATCTGCGTCGCAACCGTCCGCGTCAAGAAGTCGGCAAGTGATCGCCAAGCGTGTCATCGCAGTCTGTCGTCGTCCCTGAAGGATCGACACGAAGGCAGAAGCCATGGCGCAGACCAGACGCACCCGCACGCCACACATTCGCACATCACACACTCGCGCGAGGCGCCCAACGCCAGCGCCGCACCGGCCGGTCGACGTCGGAAAGCAGAGGTGGACCCCGGTTCAGCGCGTGACACTCGCCGTGGTGTGTGTGGCAACCGCGATGCTCATGCTCGACATCGCAGTGGTCAACACAGCGCTACCCGCGATGGCACGCGAATTCGACGCGGGGATGACCTCGCTCAAATGGGTGATCGACGGATACACACTCGCGTTGGCGACGATCGTTCTCAGCGCAGGCGCATGGGCTGACCGCATCGGCCGACGTCGCGTCTTCGTCGTCGGCGCCGTGGTGTTCACCATCGGGTCCGCGGTCTGTGCGGCTGCGGGTGACATCCTCACCTTGAACGCCGCACGTGTCGGCCAGGGGTTGGGCGCCGCGCTGCTGTTCGCCTCCTCACTCGCGTTGCTGGCGAACGCATTTCCCGGGAAAGAGGAACGCACCAAGGCATTGGCGGCCTATGGGGCGACCATCGGGGCGTCGTTCGCTGTCGGACCGCTGCTCGGCGGTGTACTCACCGACTGGATCGACTGGCGCGCAATCTTCGTCGTCAACGTTCCGCTGGGTATTGCGATGATCTACGCGACACGGTGGATCGATGAGTCGGCGAGCAGTCGTCCGCGACGGGGTGACGTGTGGGGTCAGCTGAATGTTGTTCTCGCGCTGGGTGCATTGACCTATGGACTCGTCGAAGCCAACTCGCGCGGTTGGGCGGATGCGGTAACGCTGAGCGCATTCGGCGTCGCCGGGATCGCGTTCGTCGCGTTCCTCGTTGTCGAATCCGTTGTCGCGCAACCTATGCTGCCGCTGCGCATGTTCACCAACCCTGCATTTGCGGGAGCTCAGGTCGCAACGTTCGCGATCAGTGCGTCGATGTTCGCCGTGTTCGTGTACGTGACCATCTATCTGCAGGGGGTGCTCGGGATGTCGGCGATCGCCGCGGGCCTCGTCTATCTGCCGGGGACGATGGTCATGCTCGTCGTCGCGGGTCTCACCGATCGCGTCGTCGGACGCGTCGCGCCCTGGGTGCTCCTGTCGACGGCCCTGTTCGCGGTGGCGGCGGGACTGGTCTGGATGACGTGTGCGGGCCAGCGCAGCAGTGGCTGGATCATGGTGCCCGGCTTCCTCGTCGCCTGCGTCGGTGCGGGTGTGTTCAACCCCGTGATGAGCGGGGTCGTGTTGGCCGAGGCCGCGCACGACGACGCGGGTCTTGCCGCCGGCGTCAACGATGTCTTCCGTCAGTCGGGAATCGCGCTCGGCGTGGCAGCACTGGGTGCGGTGTTTCCTGCCGTTTCCGTCTTGAACGGCGGACAGCCCGCCGCCTACGTCGACGCGCTTGGCCGTGCGTTGTGGATCAGCGCCGCGATCGCAGTGCTCGGTGCGCTCGTGGTGATCGTGGCAATGCGGTCGGCGCGCGCGAGCGTCGATGCTGTCGGGCCGGTCGCTCCGGCTCGGACAGCCCACATCGTTGCGATGCCGGTCGTAGACTCGGAATCGCCGTTTTTCCGACATTCCGGTCCACAGGTGTGAGGGGAGAGATGCGGGAGTATCTGATCCTCGGTCCCCTCGAGGTTCGTCGTGCAGGCGAGACAGTCGATCTGGGATCGCCCAAGCAGCGAATCGTCCTGGGCGCGTTGATCCTTGCGCGCGGCGCGGTGGTGTCGGTCGATCGGCTGATCGACTCGGTGTGGGGTACGCATCCGCCGCCCGCCGCGACGACGAGCCTGCAGGCCTACATCTCCAATCTGCGGCGCGCGCTACGCGGTGAGTCCGGTGGGCCGTCGCCCATCGAGCGGATCAGTCCCGGATATCGACTGACCATCGCCGACGACTCCGTCGACCTCGTCGAGTACGTTGCCCTAGCACGCAGGATTCGCGACGAGGTCGACGCCGCCCGTTGGCATGATGCACTGCAACTCTGCGAACAAGCACGCAGGTTGTGGCGTGGACCCTTGTTGGCAGACATGGCCGACGAGAAGTGGGTCGGCCCCGATTCCGTTGCGGCGTCCGAGATGCGACTGTCCGTCACGGAGGCGTACATCACGACGCTGCTCGCGCACGGCGACACCGGTCAGGCGCTCACCGAGACGTCGACGTTGCGCACGCTCGATCCGCTCCGCGATCGTGCTGCCTGGCTGCACATGATGGCGCTCTACCGTGCGGGCCGCGGCGCCGATGCGCTCGCCGTGTACACAGAGCATGTTCGACGACTCGACGACGAACTCGGCCTCGACCCGAGCAACGAACTGCGCCAGTTGCAGGGCGCGATTCTGCGCCACGACCCCGAAATCGCGGCCTGGCCGCGAGCACCCCGCTGGTCGGGGGCCGGCCCGGCGCCGTCACCGGCCGGCGGGGTGGACGCCGACAATCCCCATGCGGAAAGTCCTCGTGCGGAAAGTGCCGACACTGCACATGCCGGCGTACAAGGCGCATACGTCGATACGCCGGAGGTCGTCACTGCCGGAGGAGGTCCGGCAGCCGGGCCGGACGGCGCGCTTGTCGGGCGTGACACGCAGCGGCGCACGCTGGCAACGCTTTTCGTCGACGATCGGGGTCCGGTCACGCGGTGGCTGGCCCTGTCGGGTGCGGCAGGGATCGGCAAGACCAGGCTCGCCGAGGAGGCAGCTCGGATGGCGTCGGCCAACGGAGACATCGTAGTGTGGGTGAGATGTCCTGACTCACAGGGCATTCCGGCATGGTGGCCGATGCGTCAACTCTGCCGCGAACTGAATACCGACGCCGACTCCGTGTTATCGGTTCCACCGGGAGTCGACGCCGACGCCGCGCGGTTCGCGGTGTACGAACGCGTGCAGGGTCTCCTCGAGTCACACGCCGCGGCCCGACCGGTCACCGTCATCGTCGACGACGCGCAGTGGGCCGATCCCATGTCGATCGACCTGCTGGTCTACCTGACCACGGCTCTGCAGCGGGTGCCGGTGCGGGTGATCGCCACGGTGCGCGACGAGGAGGGCGGGCCTGCGATCGCTCGCCTGCGCTCGGCGATGGTGCGGGCAGGGGGTCGTATCGTCGACGTTCCCGCATTGACGCGCCATGAGGTCACCGCATTGGTGCGGGAGATATCCGACGTCGAGCTCTCGTCGGGCGAGCTCGACGAACTCGTCGCCCGCACCGGCGGTAACCCGCTCTTCGTCGCGGAGTATGCGCGGCTCCCGGATTCGCAACGCGGAGAAATCGTTCCGGCGGCTGTCCGTTCGGTACTCGATCGACGGCTCGCCTCGCTCGACCCCGCGACGCGTGAGGTGGTCGGCTATGCCGCGGTCATCGGTGACGACATAGACGTCCCGCTCCTCGCGCACGTGATGGACCGTGATGTCGACGAGGTCGCCGACTGCATCGACGACGCGGTCGACGAGCGGATCGTGGTGACCGGCGTGGGCCACGGGCGCACCGTGTTCGCGCACGCCCTACTGCGTGGAGAGGCGATGGCGGGCATCAAAACGTTGCGACGCTGCAGAATTCACCTGCGCACGGCCGAAGTGCTTGCGTCGGCAACAGATTCGGCGTCGTCGGCGCGGCGGGCAGGCCACCTCCTGCAAGCCCTGCCCTTGGCCGAGGTGGTCGACGTGGTCGAGGCGTGTCGTCGGGTCGCCGCCGACGCGACATCACGATGGGATTCGGTGAGCGCCGCCTACTGGCTCGATGCCGCACTGCGCACCTATGAGGCCTCCGAGAGCGCCGCCGCCGACGTCGCCATGCGCGATGCTCTGCTCGTCGACCTCCTCGACGCGCATCTGCGTGCCGGAAACGTCGCGACGGTGCTCGAGATGGTGGCCGAACGACTGAGCGATGCGATGCGTTCGGGGAGTCCGCAGACGGCTGGACGACTGGCCGCCACGCTGATCAGGTCCGGCGGGGGATGGCCGTGGGTTGCGCCGGGAACCGAGACCGGCCCACTACAGGACCTATTGGCGACCGCAGGCGAGTTCACCGACGGCGACGCGGCGAGCAGCGCACGGGTGTTGGGCGCGTTGGCCATCGGCACCTGCTACAACCGTGACGCCGCGATCCCGGCGACACTTCTCGCCCGCGCGGAGGCGCTCGCGCACCAGCTCGGTGATCCCGACGTGCTCGCCGACGTCATGGTCGCGCGCTTGCTGACGTATTCCGGCGTCGCAGAACGGGCGCAGGAGTCGGTCGCGCTCGGTATCGCCATTCGTGAGCTGCCGCATACGTTCTCGGCGCTCGACGAGGTGATCGTCGATTCTGTGCTGTCGATGGCGACGATGACACTCGGCGACCTCGACGCCACCGAACGGCACCTACGGCGCGGGATCGTCGGCAGCGAACGGATGCGTCTACCGATACTGCGCGCACAACTGCGGTGGATGGAGGCCGCCGTCGCGGTCTGGCATGGTCAATTCGACCGTGCGCGTATGCATTTCGAGACCGCCTATGCGGTCCACCAGCAGACGCAACTCTACGTCGCCGGGAGTGGAGCGCTTGCGATGATGGCGATGGCAACGCAGGAGGGGATGTTCGAGCAGATCGTCGACGACGTCCTGGGAATCGATGGAAACGACCGGCTGCAGTGGGTGCGCTCGGTGATGTCCGGTGCCTCGGGCAGTTCCGTTGCGACACTTCTGGCCTCGGGCGTCGCCACCGTTGCGGGTGTGCACGGTGACGCCGACCTCGCGATCGACATGATCGACGCCTGGTTGGGCGAGCGGGAGCCGATGATGTGGACGTCGCTCGCCCAGGCGGTCATCCTTGCCGGCGTCGTCGTCGAACTCGAATTGACCGATCGTGCCGAGCTTTTCATCGACTATCTCAGTCGATTCACGCAGTGCATCGCCACCGTCGGGCAGGTCGGATGCATCGGCCCGGTCGATCTCGCGCTCGCGGAGTTGTACTTCTTGATCGGTGACGACGACGCCGCCATCGAGGCGCTCGACCGCGC
>NZ_DLSO01000046.1:0-40071 GCF_002500165.1 Gordonia sp. UBA7860
AAGCAAAACACCAGCACGCGAGAAGCACCAGCACCAGAAAGAACGGACACTCATGCGCGAAGCAGTCATCGTCTCCACCGCACGCACCCCGATCGGCAGGGCGTACCGAGGAGCGTTCAACAACACCCAGGCACAAGAGCTCGCCGGGCACGCCATCGCACATGCGGTGTCGCGGGCAGGTATTGAGGGCGGCGAGGTCGAGGACGTCGTGCTCGGTGCCGCCATGCAGCAGGGCTCGACCGGGTTCAACATCGCCCGCCAGGCGCTGCTGCGTGCGGGACTGCCCAACTCGGTGTCGGGCATGAGCGTCGACCGGCAGTGCGCGTCCGGCCTGATGGCCATTGCGACGGCCGCCAAGCAGATCGTCGACGACGGCATGGAGATCGCCGTCGGTGGCGGCGTCGAGTCGATCTCGTTGGTACAGAACGACCATGCGAACAACTACCGGGCTCAGGACCCGTGGCTCGTTGCCAATGTCGGCGACATCTACATGCCGATGCTGCAGACCGCGGAGATCGTCGCGGAACGGTACGGCGTCAGCCGGGAGCGCCAGGACGAGCTGGCACTGATCTCCCAGCAGCGAACAGCGGCAGCGCAGGAGGCCGGCCGGTTCGACGACGAGATCGTGCCGCTGCGGACCACCAAGCTGGTCGTCGAGAAGGAAACGGGTGAGACGTCGGAGCAGGAGGTCATGCTCGATCGCGACGAGGGCAACCGTCCGTCGACGACGAGCGAGTCGCTCGCCGGTCTGCGCGCGGTGCTTCCCGACGGAACGGTCACCGCGACGTCGACCGTCACGGCGGGAAATGCGTCGCAGTTGTCCGACGGCGCGTCGGCGTCGGTGTTGATGGAAGCCCGCGAAGCGTCACGACGTGGACTGGAACCGCTCGGTGTCTACCGGGGCATGGCTGTTGCGGGATGTGCACCCGACGAGATGGGGATCGGGCCGGTATTCGCGGTGCCGAAACTGCTCAAGCAGCACGGGCTGACCGTCGACGACATCGGTCTGTGGGAGCTCAACGAAGCTTTCGCGTCGCAGGCCCTCTACTGCCGCGACGAGCTCGGCATCGATCCGGAGAGGTTCAACGTCGACGGCGGTGGTATCTCGGTCGGTCACCCGTACGGCATGACGGGTGCGCGGTGCGTCGGGCATGCGTTGACCGAGGGTCGCCGACGCGGCGTCCGCTATTGCGTGGTGACGATGTGTATCGGTGGAGGTATGGGCGCCGCTGGGCTGTTCGAGGTCGCCGGCTGAGTGGTCGCCGCGCCGGTGGCGGTGCGTCGGCGTGAGCGACGGCGGTGGGTCGGCCTGACCTGCGGCAAGATAAGCTCGGGCAGGTGACCAGGACTCGACGCTCCGGCTCCGCCCATGGCGGTCGGGAGGCTGACGCCGAGACTCGCGCCGATCGCAAGAACCGCACCCGGCAGGCGTTGATCAGTACAACCCTCGATCTCGTCGCCGAACGCAGCTTCGGAAGCATCAGCCTGCGGGAGGTCGCGCGGGGTGCAGGCATCGTCCCCACCGCGTTCTACCGGCACTTCGCGTCGATGGAAGACCTGGGCGTCACGCTCGTCGAGGACTCGATGCGAGTGCTGCGACGCACGTTGCGTGAAGGGCGTCGCGACCTCGCCGCGCGGCAGGCACTGCCGACCGCGAAGAACTCGCTCGACATCCTGCTGCAGCACGTGCACGACAACGAGCCGGCGTTTCGTTTCCTGATCCGCGAACAGCACGGCGGTTTGGCGGAGATCAGGCGGGCCATCGACACCGAGTTGCGGTTGTTCTCGAAAGAATTGGCCATCGACCTGTCGCGGATACCCGACCTCGCCGACTGGACGGCTGACGACCTCGAACTCGCCGCGGAACTCATCGTGAGCATCATGCTGACCGCCGTCGCCGACATCCTCGACGGCGAGCACCGCGGCCGAGGCGCGGAGTCGGCGATCATCGAACGCACTCAGCGCCAGTTGGTCATCGTGTTCCTCGGTATGGCGCAGTGGGAGCCGTCCGACGACCGCTGATCGTCGGACAGGGAACAGGTCGGCGCATTTCGTCGACTTGAATCCATGCCGATTACAACTGTGGGCGGGTGTGGCGTCGTCGAGGACACTGAACTGTCGATTGTGTCCGAGAGCGGACGTCCGCCGAGCAACAGGAGTGTCATGTCCACCGAGAAGATCGCCGACGAGATCAAGTTCGCGTATTGGGTCCCGAACGTGTCCGGTGGGCTCGTGACGAGCGACATCGAGCAGCGGACCGGGTGGGACTTCGAGTACAACAAGCGCCTCGCACAGACCGCCGAGAACAACGGATTCGAGTACGCACTCAGCCAGGTGCGGTACGAGGCGAGCTACGGGGCCGAGTTCCAGCACGAGTCGACGTCGTTCAGCCTCGCGCTCCTCGGTGCGACCGAACGCCTGAAGCTGATCGCGGCCATTCACCCCGGACTGTGGCATCCGGCAGTGCTCGCCAAGTTCGGTGCGACCGCAGACATCTTGTCGGGCGGGCGTTTTGCGATCAACGTGGTGAGTGGTTGGTTCAAAGACGAGTTCACCCACCTCGGTGAGCCGTGGCTCGAGCACGACGAGCGGTACCGACGCAGCGGCGAATTCCTCGAGGTGATCCGCAAGATCTGGACCGAGGACAACGTCGACTACCGCGGAGACTTCTACCGCATCCACGACTTCACCCTCAAGCCCAAGCCGCTCAACACTCCGGAGCGCCCCAATCCCGAACTGTTCCAAGGCGGTAACTCCACGGCGGCACGCAACAACGGCGGTCGCTACTCCGACTGGTATTTCTCGAACGGCAAAGATTTCGACGGTGTCACTGAGCAGCTCGACGATCTGCGTGCCGTCGCCCGCGCACACAACCGCGAAGTGCGTTTCGGACTCAACGGATTCATCATCGCGCGTGACACCGAAGCCGAGGCGCGTGACACCCTGCGCGAGATCGTCGAGAAGGCGAACAAGCCTGCGGTGGAGGGCTTTCGGAGTGCGGTGCAGCAGGCGGGCAGCTCGACCGGCGACAAGAAGGGCATGTGGGCCGACTCGTCGTTCGAGGATCTGGTGCAGTACAACGACGGCTTCCGTACGCAACTGATCGGTACACCGGAGCAGGTCGCCGAGCGGATCGTCGCATACAAGAAGCTCGGCGTCGACCTGGTTCTCGGTGGATTCCTGCACTTCCAGGAGGAGATCGAGTACTTCGGCGAGCGTGTGCTGCCGCTGGTGCGTGAACTCGAACTCGCCGACCGCGGCGCGACGGTCTGACGGTGTCGCCAGACCGCCACATATCGACGACGACAAGCGGTTTCACTGCTCAACCGGCAGTGACCGGACCGACTGCAAATCCAGTGGTCGTACCGACTGCGAATCCAGCGGCCGTACCGACTGCGAATCCAGTGGTCGTACCGACCAGTGCTGCGGAGGCGTTGGCGAAGGCACGCGAGGTAGCGGCGCGGATCGAGGTCGACGCCGCGGTGCGCGACCGCGACCGCAGACTCCCGTATGCGGAGATCGACGAGCTGTCCGCGTCGGGGCTTCTGGCGATCACCGTTCCACAGCGGTTCGGCGGTCCCGACTTGGCGCCGAGCGTCGTCGCGGATGTGACCCGACTACTCGCGGCCGCAGACCCCAACATCGCGCAGATTCCGCACAGCCACTTCGTCTATCTGAACCTGCTTCGCCTGGCCGCGCCGGATGCGTTGGCGCAGCGCATCTTCGGTCACGTTCTGCAGGGCGGCCGGGTTGCGAATGCGCAGTCGGAGTGGGGCGGCAAGACTGTCGCGGATATCAACACCACGCTGCGTCGGCAAGGCGACCGCTTCGTACTCGACGGCGAAAAGTTCTATGCGACAGGGTCGTTGTTCGCGCACACCCTGGCCGTGCTGGCGCGCTTGCCCGAAGGGACCGAAACCGCGGAGGCCGCAGTCGGGTTCGAGCCGGGGGAGTACGTCGCATTCGTGGCGGCCGACGCTCCTGGGGTCGAGATCGTCGACGACTGGAATGGCCTCGGTCAGCGCACGACCGGTTCGGGGACAGTCAGGCTCGCCGGGGTCAACGTCGACCCGGGCGACCTCGTGGCTCGCGCACCGGCGGTCGCACAACCGACCGGTTACGGCGCATTCGCCCAGCTACTGCACGTCGCGATCGACGTCGGTATCGCGCGCGGCGCACTCGATGCAGCCGCCGACTTCGTGCGCACGAAGTCGCGGCCGTGGTTCGAGGCAGGAGTCGAGCGCGCCGACGCCGACCCGTTGACGGTGCAACGCTTCGGCGAGCTCGGCGTCGAGGTCGCGGCGGCAGAAGCAACGCTCGATGCCGCGAGTAGAGCTGTCGACGCGGCGACGGCCGAGGACGTCGACGATCCAGCGCTCACCGCTCAGGCGTCGATTGCCGTCGCTGTCGCCAAGGCCGTCGCCGACCGTGCGTCGAACTCGGTGAGTTCTGCGCTCTTCGAGGTGGCGGGCACGCGCAGCGCCTCCGCCGAGCTCTCTCTCGATCGGTTCTGGCGAAACGCCAGGACACACACGCTGCACGATCCGGTGCGCTGGAAGTACCAGCACATCGGTCGCTGGGTGTTGCGTGGGGAGAGCCCTCCGACTCACGGTGTGATCTGAGTGTCGATATCTGGGGCCACGTCATCTGAATGAGGGGTGTAGCTACGCTAATCCGGCGTGCATCATCTGCTATCCCGGATATTCTCTTCTCTATGTTCACGAATGGGACGTGGCCAGTGTGACTCCGACACCGCACGATCAGTCAGGTCCCGGGGGCGAATATCCCGGGGGCGGTGACTCACGCTACGACCCCACCGGCCACGACTCCACCGCATACGACTCCGCCGACCACCGCAACTCCACGAATGCGTATACGGATCCGTCTTTCTACCCGGGGACGTCACAGGATGCCGACCCGAGCGCCTACCAGCCGCCGATGTACGCCGACTACTCCTATCCTGAGCCGCCCCGGTCCGAACCGGCCCAGCCTGGTCCCGCGTATCCATCGGCCCCGGCATCGATGTCGTACCCCCCGCCCGCTTATCCCCAGTCCACATATCCGCAGCAGTATCCGCCGCCTCGCCGTCCGCAGGGTCGGGATAAGTCGTTGCTGATCGTGCTGATCTGCGTTGCCGCTCTGGTGATCATCGGTCTGCTCATCGTCGGTGCGTACTTCCTGCTCAATCGAAGCTCGGATTCGTCGACCGACACGCAGTCGACGCCAACTGTCACGCAGACGGTCAATCCGGCGCCGACCTCCACTGTGACGGTCGCGCCGCCTGCGACCCCGCCGGCGGGAGCGGTCAGTTGCGGCGCCGGAGTGTCGGCGGGTACGTCGGTGACGAGTTGCTCGTTCGCGCAGGCCGTCCGCGACGAGTATCTGCGCACCGGGGTGCAGGGACAGTCGCGGGTGATCAGCGCCTACAGCCCGGTCACGGGAATGAGCTACGTCATGTCCTGCGGTCCAGAAGGTGGTGTGGTCGCCTGTCGCGGCGGCAACAACGCGGTGGTCTATGTCTACTGACCTGCGCGGTCTGGTCGGTGTTGTCGGACTGGTCACCGTGTGCGCTCTTGGCGTTTCGAGCTGTTCGACGACGGATCGCGGTGACAACCAGATCACGCCGGTCACGGTGACGGTGACCGGTTCGAGGACGTCGCAGGCGTCTGCGTCGGTGCCGTCGAGTGCTCCTGTCGCGAACCCGCTGGCACGCGGGTTCGCAGCGGTCGCCGCGCAGGTCGGAGTACCCGTCGGAGTTGCACTGGCCCCCGTTGGCCGAGGCGGCAGTGATCCGATTGTGTTGGGCGACAACACACCTCAGGTGGCATGGTCGACGATCAAGGTTCCGCTTGCTGTCGCTGCCGAACGCGAGAACGGTCCGTCGGCCGCCGAATCGAACGCGATCATCAACTCCGACAACGCTTCTGCCGAGTCGCTGTGGTCGTCGCTGGGGAGCGATGCCGTCGCCGCTCGTAAGGTCACCGCGGTCCTGCGTGAGGGCGGCGACACTCAGTCGACCGTGCCCGCACAGAGGCTGCGCGCCGGATTCACGGTCTTCGGGCAGACCGTGTGGACGTTGCCTGCCGCCGCCACGTTCACCGCCCATCTGCCATGCATGCCGGGAACATCGCACGTCGTGTCGCTGATGGGACAGGTCGCAGGCAACCAGCAGTGGGGCATCGAGGTGATGTCGACGCCGAAATCGACTGCCGTGAAGGGCGGTTGGGGTCCGGGTGTCGATGGCTCCTACCTGGTCAGGCAGATCGGACTCATCACGTCCTCCGACGGACGTCAGACCGCCGTCGCCATGAGTGCCGCAGGTGGCTCGATGTCGGGAGGCATCGCCGCGCTCAACACGATCGGTAATTGGCTCAACCGCAACGTCGCTCGGCTTCCCCGCGGTACCTGCTGAAGGTGTAGTGCGGGCCTTTCGCATCCATCCCTCGGCGGTAAGGCAACGAGCGGAGCGCCGGACCCGGTGGCGGATCCGGCGCTCTGCCGTTGACGATGGCGGTGCGGTGGCGACCTCAGTCGGTACTGGCAGACGACGTAGAGTTGCCCGAGGTCGACGACGCGCCGCTCGAGTCGCCGGAGGTGCTCGACGTGTCCGAGGATGAACTGCTTTCGGCGTCCGCAGAGCCCGTGGCGTTCACAGAGCTGGTGGTGTGAGCGTCGGTGCCGGAGTTCGACGTCGACGATCCGCTGGACGTGGAGCTCTGAGTCGAGTCCGAAGAACTACCGGTCGATGACGAGGCCGGGGCGGTCGACGAACTCGACGAGGTGGATTCCTTTGCCTCGGAGGAGTTCTGGACTTCGCTGGACGAGCCCGTCGGCGCCGAACTCGATTGCGTCTCTACGACTTCGGCCTGCGCCGACTCGGTCGTTACCGGCGCAGTCTTCTCGGACTGGGCCTTCTCAGCATCGACCTTCTCTGCATCGACCTTCGCCGAATCGACAGAGTTCGGCGCGACGCTTGTCATCGCGACGGCGGCTGCGGTCTTGGCGGGATCCGGCGAGGGGGTTGTTGTCTCGGAATCCTTCTTGCCCAGCAGTGTGTCGGCGAGCTTCTGAATGGCCGCAGCCCAATTGTCGGCGGCATCGTCGGAGATGGTCGGGAACTCCACACCGGCTAGCGGCGGGACGGGCTTGCCGCTCTTGCCATCCCAGCCATCACCGAGAAGGGCGCCGACGGTTTGGGAAACGCCTTCCAACGCGCCGATCGGACCGATGGCCTGCCCGGGAATGCCAATTTCGATCCCATTGAGATCGACCCCCAGACCGATGCTGTTGAAGATCGACCCGCCCGGTGCGGGGATCTTGTTGTCGGGGTTGTCGGGGTCGACGGGGCCATCGTAGGAGCCTCGTCCCACCGAACCGGGAGTGAACAGTCCTCCGAACGCGATGTCGAGGGAGTTGAGCTTGGTGGTTCCCAAGAGGCCGCTGTCGTTGATGAGTGGAGTGAGGGCTGTGAGATCGAGTGTGGCACCGTTGAATACCGCTCCGACGACGTTGGCAGGAGCCGAGAACACGTCGGAGAAGACAGCATCGGGATTGCCAGCTTGGATCGCGGCGGCGATGGCGATGCCGCTGTTCAGGACTGCGACGGCCGGGCTGATCACTGGACCGACGAGGCCCATGAGCACGCCACTCATCGGTGACGCCAGCACGTTCATGACTGCGGTGATTACTTCTGGATCGATCGATCCACCCGCGGGTAGAAGCGACGGAAGCAGCCCGAGGACGAGACCGTGCAGGCCGTCGACACTGTGGTTCTTCATGGTGTCGAGCGCATTACCAGCCACGCCGATCCCGGTGACGCCGCTGATCACGGCTTCGAGGTTGGCGCGCATCTTCTTGAGGACGTCGTCGGCCTGTGACGGATCGTTCAGAACGTCGTTGAGGTACTTCGACTGGTTGGCGATGATCTGTTGCAGTGGCAGCCCGGGAGCCAGGAAGTAGTTATGGGCAAGAGTCGCAGCGTTTTTCGATGCCTCATTGAAGGCGTCGATATACGGCTCGAGTGGCTTCCAGTCGGCGGCGAGACGCACGGTCGCTTCGGTGGTGGCCTTGTACGCGGTGGGCACCTCGGAATGGACGCCGGGTGCAACGGCCATGACGCTCGCGCCTGCGATGGCGACACCAGCGGCAACCCACGCGCGGGGGGCTTTTTTCGGAACTTCGATATCGCCTTGCAGGGCGATGGGAGCGGAACGCTGCACGGACTCTCCTCGGGGACGTGTGCAAGAACTTGAGTGCAGTCTGAACGTAGAGCCAGAGCGAGCTGAGAGAGGGCCTTTTCGGTAAATTTGCTTTTGTACACGAACCATTAACTGGGCTCGTTTGGTGTCGTTAGATCATTAAAGAACCAGCTCAGCGCGCTGTAATCGCTTGCGATAGTTAGTCAAAGATTCGCGATAGCGTGGTACTGAAGAGTAGGTTTCGGTGTCGTAGTGGGCGTGGAACCTGAGAAAAGCGGCATCCTGCAACCGATGCTCGGGTAATGTCCCTCGCGCCCGACGGCCCGGACGGAATGCGAACGATGGGTCGTCGTCTTACGGGGCCGCGGACTCGACGCGGCGCCGAGATCACGATCGACGAAGGTGGCCGATGTCCAAGCACGCAAAACTCACCGAAGACACTCTGCTCGAACTGCTTCGGCAGCGGGCGGATCGGTACGCCGACAAGGTGGCATTTGACTTCTCGTACAACGGCGACGGCGAGAAAGCGAGTGTGCTGACCTACCGTGATCTGGATTACAGGGCGCGCGCGATCGCTGCCGAGTTGCAGAGTAAGGGTGCGGCAGGCGAGCGCGTACTGGTGCTCTGTCGACCCGCATTAGACCATATCGCAGGCTTTTTCGGATGTGTCTATGCCGGCGCGGTCGCGGTTCCGGTGCACGAGCGATTGGCTCCGCGACTGTCTTCGGTCGTGCCGGATGCGCGCGCACGTTTCGCGCTGGGAGTGTCGGAGACGCAGCCGGCCATCAAGACGATGCTCGACACGCTCGGCGAGGGCGGCGACCTCACCTGGGGTCTGATGGACGTGGTCTCGGCGGATGCCGACGACTGGGTCGCGCCGAACATCGACGCGACTACGGTCGCGATGATCCAGTACACGTCCGGATCGACCACGACGCCGAAAGGCGTTGTCCTCAAACATGACAACCTGATGCGGAACATGGAGGCGATCCGATCGTCGTGGGAGGGCTCAGACTCCGACGTCGGCGCCTTTTGGCTTCCGTCTCATCACGACATGGGGTTGATCGGCGGGGTGCTGTCGATGATCTATCTCGGTTGCACAGCACATTTCATGTCGCCGACGGCGTTCATCAAACGGCCGATGGCATGGATGGAACTACTCTCCTCGTGTGCCGCGACCTACACCGTTGCGCCCAATTTCGCCTACGAGTTGTGCGTCGAACACAGCACCTCCGAAGAACGTGCAGCACTTGACCTTTCGAGGCTGCACACCGCGATGAATGGCGCTGAACCCGTGCAGGAGGCAACCCTGCGGCGGTTCGCCGGAGCCTTTGCGCCCGCGGGATTCGCGCGCGAGGCATTCTCTGCGGTCTACGGTTTGGCTGAAGCGACGCTTCTCGTTTCCGGTCGGCCCGGTTCGGCGCAGCCTCGCGCGATGCATCTCGATCGTGAGGTGCTCGCCGAAGACAGAGTCGTCGAGCGCGACGACCCGGCGGGTGCGATGACTGTTGTCGGGTGTGGCGAGCCACGCGCAGGCGAGGTGGTGATCGTCGACCCGGTGACGCACGTGCAGTGCGGAGAGGGAAAGGTCGGCGAGATCTGGTGTGCGGGTACGAGTGTCGGGGCGGGATATTGGCGCAGGCCCGAGGAGACGGAGCACACTTTCGGCGCGTCGATTGCCGACACCGGGGCAGGGCCGTTCCTACGCACCGGCGATCTCGGATTTCTGCGTGACGGCGAGTTGTTCGTCACCGGTCGGTGCAAAGACCTCGTCGTCATCCGCGGTGGCAATCACTATCCCAACGACATCGAATTCACCGTGCAAGGATGCCACGCATCCCTGACATCCGGTCGTGGCGCGGCGTTCGCGTTCACGCCGGGATTGCGCGCGGTCGAACGACTTGTCATCGTCCAGGAGGTGGACGTCGACCACCGTGGTGTGGGCTCACTCGATGCGGACGCCCTCGCCGAGATCATCGAGAGCGTGCGTGTTGTGGTTGCCGATCGATACGGCGTCGATCCTCATTCGGTGTTTCTCGTCGAGCCGCAGTCGATTCCGACGACATCGAGCGGCAAGATCCAACGTGGGCGGTGTCGCGAGTTGTTCCTCGACGATTCTCTGTCTCCGGTCGCTGTGTGGCAGACGCCCTCGGCCGCCGACGACGTGGCGCGAGCGAAAGAACTCGAGAGGGCTGTTGCCGGTGCCGAACTGGTGCGGCTCGCGGTCGCGTCGGGCAGGGGCGTCGGGCAGCCCTCCTGACAGCCACGCCACGCCCGTGCACGGTGGTGTTCCTCGGTGCTGGCCGGGTGTGACCGAGTTGTGACGCCCTCGGGGTCGCTTGGGGCGCGACCGGGCCGTAACGTCTGTTACTCAAGTGAGTAGAGGGACAGATGTGACTATTTCGAAACGACTCTGCGTGCTGATCGCCGTCGCGGTGACGACGATCGTCCTCGGTGCAGGGAGCGCGCATGCGGCCCCGCCCCGGTTTCGACCGCCGCCACTACCCGAGCCGATTGCGACGTGGCTGCGTCCGCCGGTACCTCCGGCGAAGAGGCTCGCAGACAGCTGGGCGGTTGCGCAGAAGTCGATTCGTAAGTCGATTCCCGGCCAAATCGGAGTGTCGTTGGTACCCGTCGGGTCCGACGCCGCACAGTCGTTCGGGTCGCTCAAGACGGGGCGGGCGTGGTCGACCTTCAAGGTTCCCGTCGCGCTGGCAGCCGAGCGCAAGAACGGTGCATCGATCCTCGCCAAGGAGGACAAGGCGATCACCTTCTCCGACAACGACGCCGCAGGCGACCTCTGGGGATCGCTCGGCGGCGGCAGGGCATCGGTCGACGCGGTGACCGCGGTGCTGCGCGAAGGCCATGATGTGACGACTCGGGTGAGTTCGGAGATCGATACTCCGCGTTCGTATCCGGGCTATACACAATGGGCGCTGGCCGATCAGGCGCGTTTCGGGGCGCACCTGCCGTGCATGCCGAACACCAAGAACATCCTCGACCACATGGGTTCGGTGGCGCCGAATCAACGGTGGGGCATCGCTGATCTCGGTCCCAAGCAGCACGCGGTCACCGCGGTGAAGGGTGGTTGGGGGCCTGCCACCGATGCGGCACCTGGTTATCTGGTGCGCCAGCTCGGCCTCATCGCGACCGATCAGGGGGAGGTCGCGGTCTCGATGGCTGCTCGTCCGACGAGCGGAACATTCGAGGACGGCACAAAGATGCTGACCAAGGTCGGCGACTGGCTCGGCCGGAACTTCACATTGATTCCTGCGGGGAAGTGTCCCGCCCTCTGAACGGCGCACACTCGGCAGTCTGAGGCGCACGGCAGTCTGGGGCGCCCGGTCGGCGGTGTCAGTCTGGCATGGAGTGGCGACCGGTGCGCGGAGGTGACGGGTCGACGCCCCGGTCGTGGGGGCTCGGTAGCTCATGTGCCTTGTGGGGTGCGGCACGGGATGCCGACTCGGTTGGGGGATGGTCGTTGACGGGCCGCCCGTTGTCGATGCGACGGGTTGCGCGCACCGAGGCGTCTGGCGCGCCGGACGTCGTGCGTGTTCCCCGTCCCACTGCGCCGGACTGCGTGCGCCCCGGCTTCGCCGCACCGGAATGTGTGCGCGCCGGCTCCACCGCGCGCGGCGTCGGATGGGTGAGGGCGGCGGCGATCGCTGTGGTCAGCGGCACCGACAGCGCGATGGCGATGCCGCCGACGAACGATCGGGCGAGTTCGACGGCGACCGCGTCGGTGGTCAGCAGCGACGAGAACGGTTGTCGCGCAACGGAGAACAGGAGGAGAAGCGGTAGCGCGCTGCCCGCGTACGCGAAGACGAGGGTGTAGACGGTGCTCGCTATGTGGTCTCGGCCGACGCGCATCGCGGCCCGGAAGGTCGCGAGTCTCGTCGGCTCTCCCGCGCCTGCGAGTTCGAATGCCGCTGATGCCTGGGTGATCGTGACGTCGTTGAGAACGCCGAGGGTGCCGATGATGAATCCGGCGAGCAGCAGGCCGCTGATCGAGATGCTGCCCTGGTAGACCTGCAAATTGGTGGTCTGGTCGCCAGACAAGCCGGTGAGGTGCATGGTCCTGATGGCCAGCCAACTCAGCACGCCCGCGAGCACGAGTGAGCTCAACGTGCCCAGGAGCGCCGAACTCGTCCGCAGGCTGATGCCGTGCGCCAGATACAAGACGACGAACAGGATCGCGGCCGAGGACACCACGGCCACCGCGACGGGCGACTCACCGTCGAGAATCGCGGGCAAGGTGAATACGCCGAGGACAGCGAAGGCGAAGACGAGGCCGATGATCGACCGCAAGCCACGCCAGGCCGCAACCAGGACCACCGCGCCGACGAACAGCACCGCCCAGATCAGTGTCGGTATCCCGCGCGCGAAGTCGAAGAACGTGTAGCGCGGCGCGCCGTCGGGGCCCGGTACCGTGCTCAGCCGGATGGCGTCGCCGGGGGAGAGTGACGGTTGGCCCGCCTGCGGTTCGTCGAGGGTCGACGGGTCGGGTGCGACACTGTCCGGGCCGCTGCCGGCCTGCGCCCGATTCGTCGGGATCTCGAGCAATGTGTATTTGCCTGAGTCGCTTCCAGATTCGAGCTTGACGGTGTTCTCGATGCACGGGCCGTTCGGCGTCGGCGTTGTGCCGAAATCGGGCGAATCCTGCGCCGTTCCGACGAGCTGGTTGAGGCAGGGGCCACGCGATTGCCCGACCACTTTGCCCGACACCGTCGTGATCGCCCCGCCGTCTGCGCCTCGGAACTGCGGCGGAATCGGATGGCTCCCACCGGACGGCCACAGCAGCACCATGCCGACGATGACGGCGATACCGGCGATCGTCAGCGTGACGACGACGAATCGTTTCGCGAACGGAGACAAGGCCGCCGGGATCTCCGACAGCGAATGGCTGTGCGAGTGTCCGACGTGTGTGCGGTGGGGTCCGGGATCGCGACTCACCCCGCCACAATAGGCGGCGAGTCAGCTCGGTGTGGCGCCGACGGCGTCGACTCGTGCCGCCACGTCACGGACCGAGTCGTCGATGGTCGATCCCTTGCCGCCGACGCGGTACGACGCTCCGCGGTGGTTGTCCGGAAGCAGGTCGCCGCGTCCGAACAGCTTGTTGCGCAACGTACCCGGCACGTACTCCCGTCCGTAGGCACCTCGCCGCTCCAGTGCGGGCACCACGTGGGTGATGACGTCGGAGAAGGTGCCGGGCGTCACGGCATATGCGAGGTTGAAGCCGTCGACGTCGGTGTCGGCGGCCCAGTCGAGAAGAGCCCCTGCAACCTCGTCTCCCGACCCGATCAGCACCGGACCCATTCCACCGATGCCACCCCACGCAGCGATGTCGCGCACCCGCCACTGCTCGCCGGTGTCGGATGCCTGCTGGAAGGCGGCCACCGCCGACTGGATCGCGTTACTCGCCACGTTGCCGATCGGTTCGTCGAGGTCATACGACGCGAGGTCGATGCCCATCCAGCCCGACATGAACACCAGTGATCCCTCGTCGCTGGCGAGTCGCTGATACTCGGCCGCCTTGGCGCGTGCGGCTTCCGGCGTGGCGTCGGTGATGATCGTCAGGAGCGTGTAGATCCGTGCGTCGTAGGGATCGCGACCTGCGAGGACGAGTTCGTCGCGGATCTTGGCGACGGTGTCGCGGAGGATCTGCTTGGTGGGAGCCGCGACGAAGATGGCTTCGGCGTTCTGGGCGGCGAAGCGTCGGCCGCGAGGTGAGGCCCCCGCCTGGTAGATGACCGGCGAGCCCTGTGGTGACGGCTCGGACAGGTGAATGCCCGGCACAGTGAAATGCTTACCGCGGTGTCCGACGTGGTGCACTTTCGACGGGTCGGCGAACACACCGGAGGTGCGGTCGCGGAGTACCGCGTCGCGCTCCCACGAGCCCTCCCAGAGCTTGTAGAGCACCGTCAGGTATTCGTCGGCGTGGTCGTAGCGGTCGTCGTGCGCCAGCTGATCGTCGTCGCCCATGTTGCGCGCTGCCGACGGCAGATAGCCGGTCACCACGTTCCAGCCGATCCGGCCCTTGGTGAGATGGTCCAGCGTCGATAATCGGCGCGCGAACGGATACGGATGCTCGAATCCGGTGCCCGTGGTGATCCCGAAGCCGAGGTGCTCCGTCGCGTGAGCCATTGCCGACACCAGCAACAGCGGGTCGTTGACAGGAATCTGCGCGCCCTGCCTGATCGCGGCTTCGTCTGTGCCCGCGTAGACGTCGTAGGTGCCTAGTACGTCGGCGATGAACAGGCCGTCGAATCCGCCCGTTTCCAGGAGCCGGGCCAACTCGACCCAGTAGTCGAGTGTGTTGTAGTCCCACGATCGATCCGCGGGGTGACGCCATAGACCCGGCGATTGGTGGGCGACGCAATTCATGTCGAATGCGTTGAAGCGGATGGGTCGCGGCGTGCTAGCCCGCGAGCTGGAGGCGGAAACGTGATGGCTGTCAGACACTCGGCTGATCGTCCGGCCTCACGTCGGGTCACGCCAGGTTTGTGCGCACCGCGGGCCAAAGGGGTACGAATGGTTGGCATGAACGCCTCGGAAGTTCTCCTCGACGGATTGGGCCGCATCAAAGACGGGGTACACGGTGTCCTCGACGGGATCGACGAAGAGCGACTGGGCCTCACTGTGGCACCGGGAGCCAACACCATTGCCTGGCTGATCTGGCACCTCACCCGAGTCCAGGACGCGCAGATCGCCGATGTCGCCGACTTCGACCAGGTCTGGATCAGAGATGGCTGGTACGAGAGTTTCGCCCTGCCGTTCGACAAGGAGGCCACCGGCTACGGGCAGTCGCCCGAACAGACGCGACGCGTAGTAGCCGAACCCGACCAGTTGCTCGGCTACTACGACGCCACACACGACGCATCGGTCGCCTACCTCACGACGCTCGACGACGCCGACCTCGACCGGATCGTGGACGAGCGGTGGGATCCTCCCGTCACGCTCGGCGTCCGATTGGTCAGCATCGTCGACGACGACGCGAAACACCTCGGGCAGGCCGCCTATCTCCGTGGACTACACCTGTGACACCGCCGGGCGTAGGCGGTCACAGGTGAGTGAAAGACGTTCTGGCTCAGGGCTTCCAGCAGCCCTTGAGGGTTTGGAAGTCGCCTGCGAACGAGGTGCCGCCGGTGCAGGTGGGTCCGTTCTTGCCGTCGACGACGACGGTGGCACCCGGTCCGGCGATGCCGATCGCGAGACCCGGTTTGATACCGGTCATCGTCACTGATGCCTTGGGACCCAACGCAATTGCCGCAGGACCGGCGTAGTTGTCTGCCTTGGACGACGCAGTGCCGCCGTTGTCGACGACCGCCAGGCTCAGTCCTGTTGGGCCGGAATCCGCTGTGCAGCCATGCATTGTCGAACTCTGTCCTGGCAGGGCCGGACAGATCGTGGGTGCGGCAGCAGCGTCGGGTGCTGCGGCGAATGCGATCGCTCCCGCGCCTGCCGTTGCGACCAGTGCACCCAATGCGATTCGGGCTGTATTCCGCATGTGAAGCTCCTTGCTTGTCAGTGTGTCGGTGGATGAGCACCAGCGATTCGGAGCAGGTGTGGACCGCGGATGGGAACAGCCGTGCAGAAAGTGACGCCTCTCGGTGCCGCCGTACGTACCGGTACATGCGAGGGGCCCGTGGGGTGCAGGTTTCTGCGCGCAGAAGACGTCAGATCCAGCCGCGATCGCGCGCGATATGCGCGGCCTCGCCGCGCGTGCTCGCACCGGTTTTTCCGATGGCCGACGACAGATGGTTGCGCACGGTGCCCGCGGACAGGTGGACTTGCGCGGCGATCGTCGCCACCGTCGCGCCCGACAGCGCGGCACGCAGCACGTCTGTTTCTCGCGAGGTCAACGGATTGTCGCCACTGGCAAGGCTTTCCGTCGCGAGCGTCGGATCGACGACGCGCAGTCCCGCGTGTACGCGTCGGACGGCATCGGCGAGTTGGGCCGCGGGAGTGTCCTTCACCACGAATCCCGACGCTCCCGCGTCGATCGCGCGACGGAGGTAGCCCGGACGGCCGAACGTCGTGACGATCAACGAGCGCACGTCCGGGAGGTGTATCCGAATCGCGGCAGCGGCCTCGATGCCGTCGGCTCCGGGCATTTCGATGTCGAGCAGGCAGACCTGCGCGCCGGATTCGCGGGCGGCGTCGACCACCTCGTCGCCCCGTCCGACCTGGGCGACGACCTCCAGATCGGGTTCGAGGTCGAGCAGTGCGGCGAGCGCGCCCCGAACGAGCGCCTGGTCGTCGGCGAGGAGTAGTCGGATCGAGTCGGTCATGAGATATGTACCCGCACTGTCGTTCCCGTCGGATCGGAGTCGAAGTGTACTGTGCCGCCGGCAGATTCGACGCGCTCGCGCAGTCCACGCAGCCCGTTGCCGTGCTCGGCATCGCCCAGGCCGGCACCGTCGTCGTGAACAGACATCGACGATTCGTCGATCAGCACCTCGCAGTGCTGTGCGCCGCTGTGCCTGACGACATTGGTGACGGCTTCGCGCAGCACCCAGGCGAAGAGTTCGGCGTGTTCGGTGTCGACGGTCGGCTCGGGCAACGTGGCCGCGATGCCCGCCGCGTGCAACGCGCTGTCGACCCCTGCGATGGTGTCGGGCAGATCGGGTGTGCGCATGCGGCCGACGGTCGTGCGCACCTGCGCGAGCGCATCGCGGGTCAACTGATTGATCTCGCCCAGTTCTCGTTGCGCGCGTTCCGGATCGAGTTCGACGAGCCGCTGTGCGAGTTCGGTTTTCACGCTGATGACCGTGAGCGAGTGGCCGAGGATGTCATGGACGTCGCGCGCCACACGCTCGCGTTCTGCGACGACGGCCAGCCGTGCGTCGAGTTCTCTTCGACGCTCCTCCTCGCGTTCGCGCTCTCCCTCTCGCACCGCGACGGCTCGAAATCCGAGCATGGTCAGTCCCACGGCCAGCAGGACGAGCACGATGCTGGCATCGGTGTGCCACCCGAAGAGACGGGGGACGGCAACCGAGGCAACGACGACGGCGCCGACGCAGATCAGCGCCCACCGTGTCGGAAAGCAGAAGGCGGCGACGACCATCAGGAATGGCGCTGCACCGAAGGCGTTCTCGCCGATGATCGGCAGTAACCCCACCATCAGGAGCACGAGCAGCACGAACAAGGGCACGCCGCGCAGGTCGGTCGCTGACCTGCCAGTGAGCAGGTACACGCTGGCCCACAGGTAGGACAGTGCGAACAGCGTCAGGAGGGCGAATCCGATCGCCTTTGTCGTGGGCGAGTGATCGGAGGCGGCTACCGCGCCGATCGGGTAGGCGAGAAAGATCAGCCAGACAGCAGTGAACACCCAGCGCAGATTGCGCCAGGGTGCCACCGCGTCAGCCTTGAAGCCCAACCGCTGTGCCATCACGCACTCTTGACCGTCATGGGCGATGTTCTCCTGCTGTTCCGTCGTCGGTTCGGTTGCTCACTGGCTCACTGGCTCACTGGCCGCTGACTCACTGGCCCGCTGACTCACTGGCGCTGTGTACTGCGACTGTAGAAGACCGCGGCGGCGATCGAGAACACTGCGGCCCAGAAGACCAGATTGGCGATGGCGACCCAGAGTCCGATGTGCGTGCCGTAGACGGTCACCCCGTGGTCGAGGGGGTAGCGGGCCAGAGTCACGACCCCGAACATCGGGGTGAACTGGGAGATGGTCAGCATGGTTCCCTTGAGTGGGACGAAGACATTGCCTGCGAAGGCGAGGAGTGCCAGTACGCCACCCATCACCTGCATCGCACCGTCGGACCGCATCAGGCTGCCGACCGCCAGGCCGAACGCTGCGAACACCGACGCGCCGATCCATCCGAGCAGCAGGCACGCGATCCAGACACCGACGGGTGCGTGCGCACCGGTGGCGATGCCCGCGATGCAGAGCACCGCGATGGGCAGTGCACCCATCGCAAGGGCCACACCGATCTTCGTCGCCACGTAGCCCGCGGGTTGTAGTGGCGTCATCATGAGCGTTCTGGTCCAACCGGCTTGCTGTTCGATCGCGACCGATGCGGCGTTCGTGGCTGCGGCCAGGATCGCCCCGTAGACGGCCATGCCGATGAGGACGTAGAAGGCGACGTTGCCGGATCCCACTGCATCGTTTGTCTTCTGGGTTGCACCGAAGACCAGGTAGAGCAGGGCGGGCATCGCGACGGTGAAGATCATCGCGCGACGATTGCGCATGACGCGACGGATGTCGAGACGGAGATAGGTGGGTGAGGCGAAGAACCCGCGAAGGGAGTCCGCTCCGGTCGATGTCGGTGCGTCGGCAGCATGCACGTTCATGGTGGTCGAGCCTTTCGATGTGCTGGGATTGGGCGGCTGTGAGGGTCGTGGTGGTCAGTCGGTGGTGAGCGCGATGAAGGCGTCTTCGAGGTTGTGGGTTGCGACCTCGAGCTCACGTGCGTCGGTCGCGGTCAGCAGAAACCTCGCAAGTGCATCGGAATCGTTGGCGGACAGATAGATTCGTCCGCCTCGACGCTCGACCACCTCGAGATCGGGAATGGCCGCATTCACTGCGGTGATACCGGTGTCGTCGACGATTGCCGACACCACCCGTCGACTTGCGACATTGCGGATCTCGGCGGTCGAACCGTCGGCAACGACGCGTCCGTGCGAGACCATCACGATGCGGTCGGCGAAGTCGTCGGCCTCCTCGAGGTAGTGAGTGGCGAAGACGACGGTGCGACCGGCACCGGCATCCGCACGAATCGCCGACCAGAAGGCGCGTCGCGACTCCACATCCATTCCGGCGGTCGGCTCGTCGAGCACGATGAGGTCGGGGTCGGGCAGCGTCGCCAACGCGAACTTGAGGCGCTGCTGCTCGCCACCCGAGCACCGGGAAACCTTGCGCCCGGCGATGTCTGAGACGCCGGCGCGAGCCATTGCTGATTCGACGTCGCGCGTGCGCCCGTGCAGATCCGCGATGATGCGCATGGTCTCTTCGACCGTGAAATCGGGGAGCAGACCGCCGCTCTGCAGAACCGCGGCGACCCTACCTGTCCGCGCAGCCTTCCTGGCCGACAAGCCATAGACTTCGACAGTGCCCGAATCCGGTTGTGTCAGGCCGAGAACCATATCGAGTGTCGTGGTCTTGCCTGCGCCGTTCGGCCCGAGGAAGGCCACGACCTCGCCCTGGCGGATCGTCAGGCTGAGGTCGTCGACGGCGGTGACCTGAGAACCGTTGCCGCTGCGGAAGGTCTTCGTGACGCCGTCGATGACGAGTGCCGGCACGGTGTGTGTTGGCGCCGATGCGCGAATCGCGGTGGGGTCGGTGTTGTTCATGACATCAAGAGTCGCCCCGCGCGGGCGTCCACACACAGAGCAGATGTCATGTTTCGCCCATGACAATCGTCATGGGCTGAAGGGGCGGGGAGGCCCGGGTCGAGTCGTCAGCCGACGTGCACGACCGGTCGTTGGCTGATCTCCGGCTCGGCTCGCCGGACGACCTCTCGGGTGACCGCCGCAACCTCGCCTTCACCGATGAACAAGAACCGAAGGAGGTTGAGCAGCGGGTTGGTCTCGCTCCACTCGAAGTACACGTTGGGAACGATTCCGGTCTGTTCGCGGATGGCCAACAACGTGGCCGCGATCGTATTGGGCACCGCCGCCGAATCAACCCAGAGGATCCGGTACCCACCTTCGCGGTAGCGTCCGTGAATCAGGAGGTCGGTGGCGAATTCGGACGAGTCGGTCACGTTGACTTCGAGGAACACGATCTGATCGGCGTCGGGAATGTGGCTTTCGGCGCGTTGCTGCAGTTCTTTGTCGTGGTATTCGTGCAGCGACCGCTCGTCGGGGTCGTGGGTGACGATCTGTATCTCCCCGGAGGCCGCTGCCTCATCGATGATGCGTTGTGCCGTCTCGTCGAAAGTGATGATGCCACTTCGCAATTCAAACGATCGGTTGATTCGGGAAGCAAACGACACGATCAGGATCGCCGCGATGAAGAATGCTGCCACCTGCACACCTTCGGGGCGTTCGATGATATTCGCGACGGTGGTGTAGATGAAGATCACCGAAATCGTGGTGAACATCAGCGTCAGTCGTCGAATCCTGCGTTTGCGCACCGAGAGTGTGACCGCGATGGCAGCGGACGTCATCAGAACCAGTACGCCGGTGGCGTATGCGCCGCCCTGTTTGTCGACGTTGGCGTCGAAATAGATGGTGACGCCGAAGGCGATGAGTGCGAAGACGACGACCAGCGGGCGGGTGGCGCGCGCCCAGTCCGGAGCCATGCCGTAGCGCGGCAGGTAGCGCGGCACCAGGTTGAGCAGACCGGCCATCGCAGACGCTCCGGCGAACCAGAGGATGAGGATGGTGCTGATGTCGTAGACGGTGCCGAAACCGCTGCCGAGGTAGTCGTGTCCGAGGTAGGCGAGCGCACGACCGTTGGCTTTGCCGCCGGGCTGGAACTCGTTCTCGGGTATCAGGATGGTGCACACCAGACTGCTCGAGATGAGAAAGACACTCATGATCAGTGCCGATGTGGTGAGGAGGCGTCGTGTGCCACGGATGCGGGTGATCGGATGATCGGGTGGATCGGCCGGTGAGCCGTCGACCTGCGGCATGACCGCGACGCCCGTCTCGAAGCCGGACAATCCCAGCGCCAGCTTGGGAAACACGAGGACGGCGATCGCTGCCACCATCCACGGATTGCCGTGCTCGGTGAACATCGCCGACTGCCAGTCGATGACGAGATGTGGAGCTTCGACGATGTGCCACAGCGCGGTCGCGATCACGACAACGTTGAGACTCAGATACACGACGACCAAGACGACCGCGATGGTGATCGCCTCGGTGAAGCCGCGCAGGAACACCGCGGCGAGCAGCGCGAGCAGGATCAGTGTGATCAGGACCGTGTGGTTGGAGAAGCCGCGTGGGACAAGGGGATTCTCGACGAAGTGGGCAGTCGCGTCCGCGGCCGACAACGTCATCGTGATCAGGAAGTCGGTTGCCGCGAAGCCGAGGAGGACGAGAACGAAGATCTTTCCGCCCCACTTGGGGAGCAGTCGCTCGAGCATCGCGATAGAACCCTCGCCCTTGGGCGATTTGGCTGCGACGTAGCGATAGACGGGGAGCGCGCCGAAGAGCGTCAGTGCGACCAGCACCAATGTCGCGACAGGGGCGACGGTTCCCGCTGCGAGCGCAGCGATGCCCGGCTGGTAGCCGAGCGTCGAGAAATAGTCGACGCCGGTCAGGCACATCACCTGCCACCACCGGTGTGTGTGCGATTCTTCGCTCGGAATGCGGTGCGGTCCCATGAGGCCTGCGGGCTCCGGTGAGATATCGGAGAGCAGCCATTGCCGCATTCGGTGGTCGGAAACGTCGGAGCTCACTCGCAAACACTAACCGGACGAACCTCGATTTGGTATCGCGAAGCCTGCACTCATTTGCGGACGATCAGCAAGCGCCGCTTATGTCCGATATTTGGCAGTGCAAACGGTGCAAAACGAAACATCCTGTCGTGCAACGGATTCGAAGATCACAAATTGGTCAACACGCCGCTGTGTGGCCGCTCTTTGTTCACGTTTTGTTCTCCGTCATCTCAGTACAGTTCGCGCGGAGTTGCCGCTGGGGCGACGACCGGCGCAGCGCGCGGAGCGAGCGAGCCGAGCAATGAATTCATTTTGAGGGGACTACATGACCACCAACGAGTCACGGATGCGACGGGGTGCCGTCGGCGCACTGGCCATCGGTGCCGTCGCGACCGCCGTCGGCCTGGCCGCGGCTCCCGCACACGGCGACGCCTTCGTTCGTTTGCCGGGAGGAACGGCCAACGGCGACGGGCTGACCCTGACCCGCACCTCTGAATCTGCACAGATCTCGCCGTCTCTTGCGGCAAATGGCCTTGGCCGCACCGCGTGGGTGAGCGGAAGTGTTGTTCTCAAGGCGCCAGGCCTGAAGGACTCCAAGGTGGGACCGAACAACGGCGTCGGTTCGAACGGCGAGGCCACCTACCCGGGCACCGGCGGCGTGTCGACGGACGGCGCCGCGGCGACGCTCTCGGTGGGATACATCGTCGGTTGCCAGGTGAACGTCGGATCGATGACGGTCGGCGCCACCGGAACACTCAACCTGCTCAGCGCCGGCGCGGTATCGGGTTCGGGCAGCCTCAGCATTCCGCTGACGCCCGGCCAGGTGGTGTTTGCTCAGCTCGATTACAAGGACATCGAGAAAAAGGGCACGTACTACTTCAACTGGGATCGCACGCAGCTGAACATCAACAACTGCGCAGGCTACGCGCAGGCTCGCTCGTACGTGGTCGTGGAGACCACAGGTAGCGACCATCAGAAGATCAATCTCTATGGCAAGCCCTTCTCCATCGGCTGACACCTCCCTGAACGACTGACGACATACGAGGAAGAAATGAATATCAGCTTGAAGCGGCTCGTCACGATCGGCGCGCCCGCGGCATTGACAACTGTCGCCGCACTGATGGCACCGGCCATCGTACACGCGGACGTCCACGTCGCGCTCCCGTCACAGACCGACCAGCAGACCCTGGGCGACGGCACTGTTGTGTCGGTGACACGCACCAACGAGACGGCCAACATCAACCCGTCGCTCGGCGGAACGCCGCTGCACCGCAACGCCTGGGTGTCGGCCAGCTACGCCGTCAAGACCAGCAAGGACGCCAAGAACATCAAGATCAGGGCGGGGTACATCGTCGGCTGCCAGGTGAACATCTCCGGTGTCACCGGAAGCGGCAACGATGGTGCATCCGGCAAACCAGGTCCGAATATCGATAGCCCGCCGTCCATTGGCGCTGCGACGGCGGGTGCCGGGGCCTCGCTGTCGGTGGGTCCCGGACAGGCGGTCTCCTATTACGTGAACACTGTCGAGTCTGCCGACGACTTCGGCAACCAGAAGCTGAGCAACAAGGTTGGTTACAAGGCCACCAACCACGCGAAGCTCAGCTATACCAACGAGCAGATCGGGATCAACGGGTGCGCAGGCTATGCGCAGGCTCGTTCGTTTGCGGACGTTTACGTCAACACGCCCAACGCAGAACAGATCGTGACGTTCTACGGTAAGCCTTTCAGCCTCGGATAACCTCTCACCCGAGTCTGGATTCGACGACCGCGCGGTGCACCTTCGGCTGGGTGCGCCGCGCGGTCATTTCTCGGCGAGGGCGTGTCCGGATCGAGTGTCGGCAAACGCATGCCGTGAGACGATCGGATCATGGCTGACACGGATGCGCCGCGGACCGATGAGCAACTCGTCACCCCTATCAACGATCAGGATTCGATGACGACGGTCGTCATCGCATTCGTCGCCAATGTTGCGGTCGCCATTGCCAAGACGATTGCTGCGATCGTCACGGGATCGGCATCGATGACGGCTGAAGCCATGCACTCCTGGGCGGACTCGGGAAACGAGATCTTTCTGCTCATCGCCGAGCGCCGCGGAAACCGTGGCAGGACAAGGAGTCACCCGTTCGGGCACGGCAGGGAGACCTACATCTGGTCGATGTTCGCGGCGTTCGGATTGTTCGCTGTCGGCGCTGCCGTGTCGGTGGTCAACGGCATCACCGCACTGGTACACCCGGAAGAAGACACCAACTATCTCGTCGGCTACATAGTCCTTGCGATCTCCGCAGTGCTGGAAGGTATTTCGTTCATACAGTCGGTGCGCCAAGCCAAGGCGGGCGGACGTCGGATGTCGATGCACCCGCTTCGATTCGTCAGCCGGACGTCGAACACCACTCTGCGAGCAGTGTTCGCCGAGGACTCCGCGGCACTCGTCGGACTCGCGATCGCTGCTGCGGGCATGGCGCTGCATCAGATCACCGGCAACGCAGTCTGGGATGCGCTCGGATCGATTCTCGTCGGTCTGCTGTTGGGCTTCATCGCCATCTTCCTGATCCGACGCAACAGCGAGTTTCTCCTCGGCCAGGAGGCCATGGCGCCGATTCGCGACGCCATCCTCGTTCGTCTGCTCGACATGGCCGACATCGATAGGGTCACCTATCTGCATGCGGAGTACGTCGGTCCGATGGAGTTCTACCTGGTGGCAGCCGTAGACATCACCGGCGACCTCGCCGAGCACGACGTCGCATTCCGGTTGCGAAGGCTCGAAGCGCAGATCGAGACGCAGGACGCGATCGTCGAGGCCGTCCTCACGCTGTCGACCGTCGACGAGCCGTCGCTGGTGCCCGCGGGCCAGATCACAAAGTAGGCGTGACGCGTCCCCAGAGAGGACGGCACGCCGGACAGACCCGAGTTCGCGACGCGTAGGTTGAATTCCATGGAATTGCGAATCTTCACCGAACCTCAGCAGGGTGCCACGTACGAGACGCTGCTGCGCGTCGCGCGGGCGAGCGAAGACCTCGGCTACGGAGCATTCTTCCGATCCGATCACTACCTGGCGATGAACACCGAGGGGCTCCCGGGGCCGACCGATGCGTGGCTCACGTTGGCGGCGCTCGGTCGGGAGACCTCGACGATCCGTCTCGGCACCCTGGTGACGTCGGCGACGTTCCGCCATCCCGGTCAGCTCGCGATCCAGGTTGCGCAGGCCGATGAGATGAGCGGTGGCCGAATCGAATTCGGACTCGGCGCAGGATGGTTCGCCGAGGAGCATGAGGCGTACGCGATCCCGTTCCCGCCGCTCGGAGAACGCTTCGAGAAGCTGACCGAGAACCTCGAGATCATCACCGGGCTCTGGTCGACGCCCGCCGGCGATCTCTTCGACTACCGCGGCAAGCACTTTCAGGTCAGCAACTCACCCGCGTTGCCCAAGCCGGTGCAGTCACCGCGGCCCCCGATCATCATCGGCGGCATGGGTAAGAAGCGCACCCCCGCGTTGGCCGCGCGGTTTGCCGACGAGTTCAACGTGCCGTTCGCGAAGACCGACGTCGTCGCAGCGCAATTCGACGTCGTGCGCGATGCGTGCACAGCGGCGAGTCGCGGACCCGACGAACTCACGTATTCGGCGGCGTTGACGATCTGCGTGGGCAAAAGCGATGCAGACGTCACACGACGTGCCGACGCAATCGGGCGCGAGGTCGGCGAGCTCCGGGAGAACGGACTCGCGGGTACACCCGATCAGGTGGTCGAGAAGATCGAGTCCTACCGGGCCATCGGAGTCACCAGGTTGTACCTGCAGATGCTCGACCTTGACGATCTCGAGCATCTCGAGCTGATCTCCACAACGGTTGCGCCGCAACTCTGATCGCGTTTGTCGAGCGGTCAGGGGCGTGCGGCGTCGAACGACGTGTGCATCTCCCAGAAGAGGATCTCGGCCGGTGCGTCTGCGGCGACAGTCAATGCGGCGGTGCTCGCGGTACGCAGCGCGTCGCCCTCAGTGAGCGTGAGGGGGTCGTCGGCCGTCTCGCCGCTCGGCAGGCCCGACACGGTGACGGTGCCGGAGACCACGAACAGGTGCCCGAACGGTGCAGACGGCAGGGTGACCGGGCGGTCGGGGAGTAGGCGCGCGGCGTGTAGCGCGACGTAGCTGTTGCCGATCGACAACGTATGCCCACCCGCGTCGCGGTCGAGTCCCGACACGATGGTGACCAGCCCGCCGTCGGCTAACGCTTCATTGACGTCCGCTTCCGCGTAACTCGGTGTGCCGCCCGAATACTCCGGTGCGATCCACATCTGCACCACGCGCAGCCGTTGGTTCTCGGCGCGCGTCGACGCGTTGCGCTCGGAATGCCTGATTCCCGATCCCGCAGACATGCGCTGTACGACGCCGGGTGTCAGGATACCTTCGCTGCTCTGCGAATCCCTGTGGTGCAGAGCGCCTTCGACGACCCACGTGACGATCTCTGCGTCGCGATGCTGATGGGTGTCGAAGCCTGCGCCCGCGTCGACGATGTCGTCGTTGTGGACCAGTAGCATCCCGTGCGCGTTGGCCGCGAGGTCGAAACTGCCCGTGGCAGGGAATGATTGCCGCGAGTCGATGGCCTCGTCGTTCCACATGTAGCGGTCAGCCGCGCGGATGAGGCGCCAGCCTGCGACATCGGTGATCGGTGGGGTCTGCGTGTCGGTCATGGTGTCCTCATTTCGCTCGGCTCGCGGATGTGCTTGGGGTGAGGGGAGTTTCGGCGTCGAGGTGACCGGTCAGTGTCTCCATGAGGTCGGCGAGTTCGCTTGCTTCGGAATCCGACAGCGCGGAGGTGAACAACCTGTCGACGGCCGCACCGTGGTCGCGTGCCGCCGCCTCGAACGCCGAGCGTCCGTCGTCGGTCAGTACCGCGTAGCTACCGCGTTTGTCCTCTGGGGCCGCCTCGCGACGAAGCCACCCGCGTCGGACCATCGCGTCGATCTGGTAGGAGAGACGCGATGTCGAGAACACCATGCGGTGGGAGAGGTCGCGCATTCGTGCACGGCCACCGGGGCATTCGTGAAGGATCAACAGAACGTGATAGTCCGCCAACGACATTCGGCAGTGAGCACGGAGTTCGTCGTCGAGCGTAGTCTGGAGTCGGGCGCTGGTCTCGATGAAGAGCCGCCACGCCTGGGATTTCGACGCGGCGACCTTCTGGATCGAGGGGTTGGCGGTCATCGAGTGCTGGTGTGCGGCATGATCGCATCCGGCGGAATGACGCCGAGACGACCGGCCTGGAAGTCTTCGATGGCCTCGATCAGTTGCTCGCGGGTGTTCATCACGAACGGACCGTAGTGTGCGACGGGTTCGCGAATCGGTTGTCCGCCGAGCAGGAGGACCTCGAGGGCGGGGCGGTTGCTGTCCTGCCCGGCATCGGCGGCGACCGTCAGACGGTCACCCTTGCCGAATACTGCGAGTTGACCCTGCTCGATCGGACGCGCATCTGGGCCGACGGTGCCACGTCCGGACAGGACGTAGGCAAGGGCGTTGAAGTCCTCCCGCCAGGGCACCGACACGGATGCACCCGGCGCGACGGTCGCGTGCGCCACCGTGATCGGCGTGTGTGTGGCACCCGGCCCCGCGTGGCCGTCGAGCTCGCCCGCGATGATGCGGACGAGTGCGCCGCCGTCGGGCGAGGCGACGAGCGCGACGTTCCCGGCTTCGAGGTTCTGGTAGCGCGGCGTGAGGAACTTGTCCTTGGCCGGAAGGTTCACCCAGAGCTGGATGCCGTGGAACAGGCCACCGGACTCGACCAACTCGGCCGGTGGGGTCTCGATGTGCAGGATGCCGGCACCGGCAGTCATCCACTGGGTGGCGCCGTTCTCGATCAAGCCGCCGCCACCGGTGGAGTCCTGGTGCTGGAAGCGGCCGTCGATGATGTAGGTGACGGTCTCGAAGCCCCGGTGCGGGTGCCAGTCGGTGCCCTTCGGTTCGCCCGGCTCGTAGTCGACCTCACCCATCTGATCCATGTGGATGAACGGGTCGAGAACCGCTGCTGGAACGCCCGCGAAGGCTCTGACCACGGGAAACCCTTCTCCCTCGTATCCGCGCGGACCACGGGTCAGCGACTTCACGGGTCGTTCGGTGGCCTCGAGTGCCGGCGCGGTGAGGCCGGGCAATGTTGTGGTGTCGGCGGTGATGGCGGGCATCGGAACCTCCTGGTCGGCTGTTTGCTCAAATCTGAGCAACTGGTTCAGTCAACCTGCCGAGGTGCGGTGTTATTCCGGAGACGTCGTCGGTGGCGTCACGGGATCGTCGGTGTCACTGGGTCGTAGGGGGCCACGTGGGCGTGTCGGCGCCGAGGGTTGGCGCAGGCCCTGCTGCGAAGTGTTCGCCGTCGAAGCCTGCGGGTAGTCCCGCGGCGAGGTAGGTGCCGACGCCGGGTTGGTCGAGATCAGTGAACAGCGGGTTCGCGGCCAGCGCGCCGGACGCCACCACCTCGTCGAATGTCCGGTAGCGCTGCGCGAGTACCGACGACTCCTCGAGGAGCTCGGCGACGCTCTCAGTCGGCTGGTTGGCAAACCACGTGCGGAACAGCGCGTTCAACACGTCGCGATGGGTGAAGCGGTCGGCCTCGGTGGTGAAGTCGACGTCGAGTGAGCGTTCTAGTGCGCCGACGACACCGTCGGTTCCGGTGATGCGGACCAAGTCGCGAAAGTGGCGTGCGGTGAGGGCGACGATCATGAATCGATCCCCGTCCGCGGTCGTGACGTCGGTGCCGTACGTCCCGTAGACGTCGTTCCCCGTGGCGGGCCGCGACGTCGAATTCACCTGCGGTTCGGTCAGATAGCCGAGCGTTCCGGCGATCGACAACGCGGTGTCCTCGAGCGCCAGCCGAATACGGCTACCGTCGCCGCTGTGTTCCCGTTTGCGCACCGCCGCGGTGAGTGACACGGCGGCATAGAGTCCGCAGATCACATCCCACGCGGGGAGTACATGGTTGACCGGACCCGCATGATCGAGCGGACCGGTGATCATCGGAAAGCCGATGCGCGCGTTGACCGTGAAGTCGACTGCGGGGGAGCCGTCGGAAAGCCCGCACAGCTCGACGGTGATCACGTCGCTGCGCAGCGCTGCCAGCGTCTCGTGGCTCATCCAGTCCCGGCCAGCCGTATTGGTCACCAGAATCCCACCGCCAGAACCTGATTCGACGATGAGTCGTCGGATCAACTCCTGGCCGTCGGGCGAACGAAGGTCTGCGGTGATCGACTTCTTGCCGCGGTTGAGGCCGGTCCAGTAGATGGAGGTGGTGCCGTCATCGGTCAACGGCCAGCGGTGGACGTCGGCGGCACCGCCCATCGGATCGACGCGGATCACCTCGGCGCCGAGTTGCGCAAGAGTCAAGCCGCACAGGGGAGATGCGACGAAGCTCGACACTTCGACAACGCGAACGCCAGCCAGCGGGCGAGACACGTGACTACGCCCGGTGGTCACATGAACCGCCCGCCGGTGACCTCCATGACGGTGCCGGTCATATACGACGAGAGGTGGCTCGCGAGAAACAGTGCCACAGTGGCGACTTCGCTGACCTCGCCCGCGCGTCCCATCGGGATCTCGGCCATCTTCTGATCCCAGGCCTTCTGTGGCATGGCTTCGGTCATGGCGGAGCGGATGAGGCCCGGCGCGACGGCATTGACTCGAACCCCGTGGTGCGCCATCTCTTTCGCGGCGGCTTTGGTCATCCCGACGATGCCCGCCTTGGCTGCTGAGTAGTTGGTCTGCCCGACCATGCCGACCTTGCCCGACAGCGACGACAGATTGACGATGGCACCGCTCTTGCGTTCGCGCATGATCGCCGCGGCTTTGCGCGTGCCGTTCCAGGTGCCCTTCAGATGCACGTTGATGACCTGGTCGAACTGGTCTTCGGTCATGGTTCGCATGGTGGCATCGCGAGTGATCCCGGCATTGTTGACCATGACGTCGTCGGGGCCGAAAGCGTCTGCGGCTGCGGCGAGTAACGCGTCGACGTCGTCGCTGTCGGTGACATCGCACCGCACGCCGATCGCACGCTCGGAGCCGCCGAGTTGCACAGCTGCCTTGTCGGCGGCCTCCGCATTGACGTCACCGATCACGACGCGAGCGCCCTCGTCGACGAAGAGCTGCGCGATGGCGAAACCGATTCCCTGTGCGGCGCCGGTGATCACGGCGGTCTGATCGTTCAGGAGCGGTCCTGGCATGGTGAAGTGTCCTGTTCTCGGGACGGGTGGAGGTGTGGTTGTCGGCGGCGTCTACGTCGTCGCGGCGCGAATCAGGTTGCCGCCGATGATGAGTCGTTGAATCTCGCTGGTGCCCTCGTACAGGCGGAGCAGGCGCACGTCGCGGTAGATACGTTCGACCGGTACCTCGCGCATATAGCCGGTTCCGCCGTGGATCTGCACGGCGAGGTCGGCGACCTTGCCCACCATCTCCGTGCAGAACAGTTTTGCCGCCGACGGTCCGATACGTCGATCCTCTCCGGAGACGTACTTGGCGGCGGCCTCGCGGACCAGCGCCCGTCCGGCCATCACTCCGGTCTGCTGATCTGCGAGCATCGCCTGCACCAATTGAAAAGAGCCAATGGCCTTTCCGCCCTGTGTGGCATTGGCGGCATAGGCGACCGATTCGTCGAGTGCGCGCTGCGCTTGCCCCACCGACAGTGCGGCGATGTGCACACGGCCGCGGGCGAGCGACGTCATCGCAGCCTTGTAGCCCTTCTCCTCATCGCCACCGACAAGCGCCGACGAAGGCACACGTACCCCGTCGAAGGTGACGTCGGCAGTCCACGCGCCCTCCTGGCCCATCTTGGCATCCTTGGTGCCGACCTCGACGCCGGGAGTGTCTGCGGGAACGAGAAATACGGCTATGCCGGTTCCCGACTCATCGGCGGGACGGGTTCGTGCGAAGACGACAAAGAGGTCGGCGATCGGCGCATTGGTGATGAAGCGCTTCTGGCCGTCGATCACCCATTCCTGCCCGTCGCGGGTTGCCTTGGTGCGCAACCCCGCCGGGTTGGAGCCCGCTCCCGGTTCTGTCAGTGCGAAGGACGCGACCACCTCGCCCGACGCGATGCCCTCGAGCCAGTGCTTCTTCTGTTCGTCGGTGCCGAAGTTGACGAGCACCTGACCTGCGATGCCGTTGTTGGTGCCGAACATCGATCGCAACGCCAAGCTGGTGTACCCGAACTCCATTGCCAGCTCGACATCTTGGGTCAGGTCGAGTCCGAGGCCACCCCATTCCTGCGGGATCGCATATCCGAACAATCCCATCTCCGCGGCTTGCGCACGCAGATCGGCCGGTACCTCGTTGGACTGCATGATCTCGGTTTCGCGGGGCACGACCCTGGTGCGGATGAAGTCGTGGACCAGTTGGCGGATCTGCTCGAAATCGTCGGCATCGACCTCGGGCGTCGGTTGATCGGTTGCGGTGGTCATGGGGTGAAAATTATCAAATACACGCCGGGCGCACCAAGAGGACTTACATATCAACAGCTAAGACGCTTTCTATGTCCGCACGGAGCGTCAAAGATGATAATTCGGGGTGCTTGCGGCGTCGACTGGGCGATAGCATCGACGAATGACCGTGAACTCCGCCGAGAAGTCCGACGTGGCGACGTCGGTGCGCAAGGAGGCCGCGGCCCGTGCGATCAGGGGCCTCGTCTTCGCCGGTGAGTTACGTCGGGGCGCCAAGATCGACCAGGATGCGCTCGCCGACCACTTGGGTATGAGCAAACTGCCCGTCCGTGAGGCGCTGATCTCGTTGGCGGGCGAAGGCATCATCGAGACGATCCCGCGCCGCGGGGCGTTCGTCGCCGACCTGTCCCGCGACGACATTCGCGACCACTACTGGATGCTCGGTGTGATCTCGGGCCTTGCCGCAGAGCGTGCTGCGATGAACCTCTCCGACGACGCCTTCGCGACTCTCGACAACCTTGCCGCGCAGATGGAATCGACCGCCGACCTCATCGAACTCGAAGCACTGAACTCGCACTTCCATCGGGTGATCAACAAGGCGTCCTCATCACGGCGGCTGATCGCGGAGCTTCGGTTGCTCAGCAGGGCTATTCCGTCGGGGTTCTTCGATTCCCACCCCGACGCGGTGGCCTCGTCGATGCGTGATCATCGCGAGATCCTCGACGCTCTGCGTGGCCGTTCGCCGGGCATCGTTCGCACGCTGATCGAGGGGCACTTCCTGCGTGGGGGCCATCGCGCCGTCGAGTTGCTGGAAGAAGCGGGGTTCTGGCGCGAGTGATGCGTGCTCGTCGTGCCCCGCGAGCGATGGGACCAGGCCCGACGCCGTCTGGACCCGACGCCGTGTAGACCTGATGAGAACGGTTCGGGCACGACGCTCGATGACACGAAGCGGGGGACCTCAGTGGCAGACACACGGACAATCGTGATCACCGGCGCCAGCGACGGAATAGGAGCTGTCGCCGCGCGCGAGCTCGCCGGACCCGACGTCGACCTGATCATCGTCGGAAGGTCGGAGGAGAAGACGAAGGCTGTGGCGGCAGAAGTGGGTGCGACGGCGTTCACCGCCGACTACGCGCGCTTCGACGAGGTGCGCGCTCTGGCGGGCGACATCGCCGCACGGGTCGATTCCATCGATGTGCTGCTGAACAACGCGGGCGGCACGTTCGCGCCGGCACAGAAGACGGCGGACGGACACGAGCCGAACTTCCAGATCAATCACCTCAGCGGGTTTCTCCTGACGAACCTGCTCAAGGAGCAGTTGGCTGCCGACGGTGGCGCGCTGGTGGTCAACACCTCGAGCTTCGGCAACCTTGCGGGCAGCGTGGATCTCACCGACCTGGACTTCGAGCGACGACGCACGATCGAGTTACGGTGTTACGGGACAAGCAAATTGGAGAACATCATGTTCACCAGGGGTATCGCCGATCGGTGGCGCGACGACGGGATCGTCTCGGCTGCCGTACACCCCGGTGTGGTCGCCAGCAGCTTCGGTCGCGACTCTGCCTTCGTCGGACTGTTCTATCGCACACCGCTCAAGCGGTTCGGCACCATCACCCCTGAGCAGGGTGCGCAGCCACTCATCGCGCTGGCACGTCGTGGTGCGGACCCGGAGATCAACGGCGTCTACTTCGACCGGCTCAAGCCCAACGGTCGGGAGAACAAGCAGGCACACCGCCGAGACCTCATCGACGGGCTCTGGGCGGCGTCGGAGAAGTTCGTCGGGGTCGGCGTCTGACGCGGACCGGTGGTTGACGTGCCCGGGTGGAGCTTGGCCCGAACTTGCTGATCTGGCCGCGCGGTGAGCCATAATGGCCCAATGGCTGACAGCGCAGACGGCACACCTGGCGTCACGACCGAAGAGCGCACCTTCTCCGGCAAGCACGGCGAGCAGATCTTCTACACAACCCTCACGCCCGCGAACCTGCGCGGACTCGTCGTCATCGCACATGGCCTCGGCGAGCACGGCGGACGCTACTCGCATGTCGCGAAGGTGTTCACCGACGCCGGATTTTCCGTCGCGATACCAGACCACCTCGGGCATGGCCGATCCGGCGGAAAACGGTTGCGTATCAAGTCATTCAAGCAATTCAGTGACGACCTCGACACCGTCGTCACGCAGACCGCGATCGACGGGCTGCCCACCTATCTGCTCGGACACAGCATGGGCGGCTGCATCGCGCTCGACTACGCACTCGACCATCAGGGCAAGCTCGACGGACTGATCCTCTCCGGTGCCGCCGTGATGCCCGGCGACGACATGCCGGGTCCGGTCATCGCCGTCTCCCAGGTTCTCGGCAAGGTTGCGCCCTGGCTGCCGACCATCGCGCTGGATTCGACGGCCGTCTCTCGCGATCCCGACGTCGTCGCCGCATACCAAGCCGATCCGCTGGTGACGCGCGCTCGTATTCCGGCGCGGTTGGGTGCGGAGATGCTGTCGACGATGCAGAGCTTCCCCGACCGCGTGGGCTCACTGACGATCCCACTTCTCGTGATGCACGGTTCGGCCGACCGGCTGACCAACCCGGCAGGCAGCGAGATGGTCGAACGCCTCGCGGGCTCCGACGACAAGACGCTCGTCATCTTCGACGATCTCTACCACGAGATCTTCAACGAGCCAGAGCAGGACAAGGTGCTCTCGACGACGCTCGGGTGGCTCGAGCAGCACGTCGCGCCGAGTTAACGCTCTCAGGGCTAACGCGGTCTCAGGGCTAACGCGGTCTCGTCGCCGTGATCTGCTCGACGCCCATGCGGCCGTCGCGGAAGGCCATGCGTCCGCCGACGAGGTAGAGCCGCCACACGCGTGCCATCTCATCGCCGACCAGGTCGACGGCACGTGCCCAGTTCTTCTCGAAGGTGTCGTACCAGATGTCTACGGTCCGAACGTAATGCTCGGCCATCTCCTCGACGTCGTCGACGCGGAGTCCGGCATCGGTCAGGTACTGCACGGTTCGCTCGACGGGGCGCATGTACATGTCGGGTGCGATGAACGACTCGATGAACGGGCCACCGCCGGGATGCTTGCCCTCGGGCCTTGACATCTGTTGAATGCACACACGTCCACCGGGAATGACCTTGTCGCGCAACACCTGTGCGTACGTGGCATAGTTCTGCTCACCGACGTGCTCGCCCATTTCCAACGACGCCACGGCGTCGAACGGAGGGTCGGGGATCTCGCGGTAGTCCTGCACGCGGATCTCGACGCGGTCGGCCAGGCCGCGCTGGGCGATGCGCTCGTCGATGAATGCCTTCTGTTCGCGTGAGATGGTCACGCCGACCACTCGTGCATCGAAGTGCTCTGCCGCATAGAGCGATAGCGAGCCCCATCCGCACCCGATGTCCAGGAATCGCTGTCCGGCAACCGAATCCAGACCCACCTTGCGGCAGACGCGATCGAGTTTGTCCGCCTGCGCGTCGGCCAGCGTGTAGTCGGGGTGATCCGACGTCCAGTAGGCGCTCGAGTACGCCATGTGCTCGTCGAGGATCAGCTCATAGAAGTCGTTCGACAGGTCGTAGTGGTGACTGATCGCGGCGCGGTCGCGAGCGCGGGAATGCAGACGTCCCCGCACGCGTGCCTGGCTGGCAGGCGGGGCTGTGGGGAGGCCGAGAAGTCGGTAGCGGAGAGCCAGTCGCGCGACGTCGAAAAGTACACGCGGTGATGGGCGGATACCAGAGAGCCCGCGAGCGGCGGCGACCTCCCACACATGGGTGAGGGCGTCGTCGAGGTCGTCGACAACGTCGAGCTCGCCGGTGACGTAGGCCTGAGCTGCGCCGAGTTCGCCTGGATGCCAGATGATTCGGCGCAGCGCGTCGGGGCTGTAGATGGCGACGTGCGGAGCGTCGTCCGGGCCGACGACGCTGCCGTCCCATGCGGTGAGATGCACAGGGATCTCACCGCCGATGTGGTGTTCGATCACGTCGGCGATGTCACGGGCAACGGTCATCTTGGCTCCTCGCGGGGTCGACCTACTCTGCGACTGTCACCGAGTCTTCGTTGCCCGCAGCGTATCCGGATGGGCATGTGTGACCCATCCGGATACGCAGGCTCAGGCGTCGTAGCCCAAAAGCGACTTCACCTCGAGGAACTCGTCGAATGCGTAGTCGCTCCACTCGCGGCCGTTGCCGCTCTGCTTGTATCCGCCGAACGGTGCCGACGGATCGAGTTGCGCGCCGTTGAGGGAGATCGATCCGGCGCGGATACGCTCGCCGATCCGGCGCACCTCGTCGAGATCCTTGCCCGACACGTAGCCCGCGAGACCGTACTCCGTGTCATTGGCGATCTCGAGTGCCTCGTCGATGTCGTCGTAGCCGATGACGACCAGCACGGGCCCGAACACCTCGGTCCGCGCGATCTCCATGTCGTTGGTGACGCCGGAGAAGACGGTCGGACGCACGTAGTAGCCGGTGGGCAGATCGTCTGGCCTGCCGGCACCGCCGATGACCGGGGGGGCGCCGTCGTTGATCGCGCGCTCGATGAGGCCCTGGATCTTCTCGAACTGCGGCTCCGACACGACCGGGCCGAGCCGCACCTTGCTCGTCGGATCTCCCACTGTCAGTGAGGGTTCGACCGATTTCACAGCCTCGACGACGTCGTCGATTCGCGAGTTGGGGACCAGCATGCGGGTAGGTGCGTTGCAGGACTGTCCGGAGTTGAGCATGACTGATGCGACGCCGCCTGCGACATTCTGTGCGAGGTCGTCGTCGTCGAGGATGATGTTGGGGCTCTTGCCGCCCAGTTCCTGCGCGACGCGCTTGACGGTCGGGGCTGCGGTGCGTGCGACCTCGATACCCGCGCGGGTACTGCCGGTAAACGAGATCATGTCGATGCCCGGGTGTGCCGCCAATGCCGAGCCGACGCCGGGTCCGTCGCCGTTGACCAGATTGAACACGCCCGCGGGAACGCCTGCGGCGTCGAAGATCTCGGCGACGATCGCCGCCGAGAACGGAGCGACCTCCGAAGGCTTCAGCACCATCGTGCAGCCGGTGGCCAACGCGGGTGCCACCTTGCACATGACCTGATTGAGCGGCCAGTTCCAGGGCGTGATGAATCCGCAGACACCGATGGGCTCCTTGACGATTCGAGAGGTTCGACGATCCTCCGCGAAGCGGTACTCGGGCAGCGCCGCAGCGGCGGTCATGAGGTGTCCGAGGCCGATAGGTACCTGGGCTGCCTTCGCCAATCCCGCGGGAGCGCCCATCTCCTCGGTGACGGCGTCGGCGAGGTCGTCTGCGTGATTCTGATACTCCGCGATGATGGCGTTGAGCACGGAGAGTCTGTCGTCGATGGAGCTGCGCCCCCATGAGGCAAAGGCGCGTCGCGCCGCGTTCACGGCGGCGTCGACGTCTGCGGCGGTGCCCAGCGCGACGTGGCCGGCGGCCTTTTCGGTGGCCGGATTGATCACGTCGATGAGATTCAACTCGGTGGGCTCCACCCACTGACCGTCGACGTAGAACTTGGTGATCTCGCGCATCGCTTTCCTCCTGTGGTGCTGTGTGACCCAAGTTACGCCCGCCCGGGTTGGGTGATGCACGCCGCCTCGCACCAGGCGTTCGCACGATCGGTGTTCTCACGGTCGGTGTTCTCACGGTCGCTGTTCTCACAATGAGACACGGCAACCGTTCCGCGTTGTCGTGGCGCCGACCTAGGCTGGTTGCATGATCCACATCGTCGCCAAATGGCAGATCAAGCCCGAGCACGCAGATCAGTGGCCCGACCTGGTCGCCGAATTCACCGAGGCAACACGGTCGGAGCCGGGCAACAAATGGTTCACGTGGTCACGCAGCCTCGACGACCCCAACGAATACGTCCTCATCGAGGCGTTCGACGACGACGCCGCCGTCGCTCACGTCTCGAGCGATCACTTCAAGAAGGCGACCGCCGACCTGCCGCAGTTCCTCGTCGCCACACCGGAAATCATCAACACGACCGTCGACGCCGACGGCTGGTCGGAGCTCGGCGAGATGGCCGTCGACTGACCTGCCCAGTGGGCTGAACGAAGCGCCCACTCGGCACGGGAGCGCGGCCGAGTGGGGGCAGTATTCCGTCGACCGGGCGCTTCGTCGCGTCGAGCGGGCGCGCGGAGCCACAACCAGCGCTTGTGGCCCCACAACGTCGAGCCGTCTTCCGGCGGGTCGCCCGGCGATCGATGCTGGGAACCATGACCGAGATCCTCGACCACCCGCTGGCCCCCGACGTTGCGTCGAGCGGATCGTCGGTGAGGCGTCGCGCCGAGGCGTTCGCCCACATCACACCCAACTGGTTTGCGGCGGTGATGGGTACCGGGATCGTGGCGACGTCGGCGATCAGTGTTGCCGGAGATGTACCGGCGGTCCGCGGCTTCGCGACGGCGATCTGGTTGCTCGCGGCGGTGCTGCTGGTAGTGATCGCCGCGGCGTTCGGTGTGCACTGGGTGCGGCATCCCGCGCAGGCGCGACTTTACGCCGCCGACCCCGTGATGGTTCAGTTCTACGGCGCGATCCCGATGGCGCTGTTGACCGTCGGAGCGGGCACCATCACCGTTGGGGTGTCGCTCCTCGGGTCTGACGCGGCGGTTGTCGTCGACGCGGCCCTGTGGTCGGTCGGGACCCTCCTGGGGCTCGGCACGGCGATCGCCGTGCCATTTCTCATGATGACACGCCATCGTCGACGCTCCGACCTCGTCGCGCTACCGGCATGGCTGATGCCGGTCGTCCCGCCGATGGTGTCGGCGACGACGGGTGCGCTGCTGGTCGACCACGTTCCGGCGGGGCAGTGGCGAGTGAGCTTTCTGCTGTTGTGCTACTTGCTGTTCGGACTCAGCTTGTTCCTGGGTCTGATCACACTGTCGATGATCTATGGCCGCCTGGTTCACGGGACCGTACCCACCGGGTGTGCCGCACCAACGATCTGGATCACACTCGGCGTCATCGGCCAGTCCATCACGGCGGCGAATTCGCTTGCTGCGCATGCCGACTCCGCGCTCGCCGGGTACACCTCCGAGTCCCACACCATCGCAACGGGTTTGCGGATCTTCGGTGTCGGTTACGGAGTCGCGGCGACCGGCTTGGGCGTGGTGATGTTCGCGCTCGCCACCGCTGTCACTGTGCACAACATCCGACGTTCCATGCCGTTCGCGCTGACATGGTGGAGCTTCACCTTTCCGATCGGCACCTGCGTGACGGGCTTGGCCGCGCTGGCAACGGCCCTGGACGTCACCATGTTTCGCGTTGCCGCGGCGATGCTCTTGGTTGTTCTCGTCGCCGCATGGACGACCGTGTTCACGCGCACAGCCGCGGCGGTTCTCGACGGACGTCTGCCCGCCGCGGCGTGAGAACCGGTCAGACGATGCCGCTCGGCGATCTACGCGTGCCGGGCTGCTGGCGCGGCATGCTGTTGGGCGGCACCGGATACGGCTTGCCATACCCGGCCGTGCCCGCTGCAATGTTGGGGCCGCACTTCAACAGAGCGTTCTGTGCCTTGGGATTCGGGTCGCCGAGGCGTGGCCGCGCCGAGTTGGGGCGGTGCGCGAAATCGAAGGCCGTCGTCATGTCGCCGACGGTCTGCCTGCGCCACGCGGTGAGGTTCGGGACGTCGACGCCGAAGCGCTTCTCGATGAGTCGCAATTGCGAAGTGTGGTCGAAGGTTTCGCGCGCGACGAGTCCACCACGACTGTAGGGCGAGATGACGAAGCACGGCACGCGGTAGCCGAGTCCGATCGGCCCGCGGATGCCTTTCGACGACGAGACCTTGTTGATGTTCGGCACGCTGACGTACTCACCCTTGGTGCCGGGTGGTGCCGTCGGGGGAACGACGTGGTCGAAGAAGCCGCCGTTCTCGTCGTAGCTGATGATCAGAGCCGTCTTCTCCCAGACCGCGGGATTCGACGTCAGGATGTCGAGGAGTTGCACGATGCCCACAGCGCCCAAAGCCGCAGGCAGCGCGGGATGTTCGCACTCCATCGCTGGTGGGACGACCCACGACACCTTGGGCAGCCGGTTGGCTGCCACGTCGGCGCGGAAGTCGTTCGGGTAGGTCGGGTCGATACCGCGTCGAGCCAACTCCGAGTTGGGATTCTGCGCCTGCTTGAAACAGCCCATCATGCCGTCGAGGACAACCGACGAGACCGGGCCGAGGTCTTTGTTGTTGTAGATCTTCCAACTCACGCCCGCCTCGCTGAGGTTCTCCGGCATGGTGCGCCAGCTGTAGGCGAATTTGGGTATGAGCGTTGGTGTTTCGAGAAGCGGCCCACCGTGCTTGCCCTCGGGATCGAGCGTTGCGCTCATCCAGTACAGCCGATTGGGGTCGGTGGGGCCGAGCACTGAGCAGTGGTAGGCGTCGCAGATGGTGAATGCCTCGGCGAGCGTCCGGTGGACGGGGATGTCCTCACGCTCGTAGTAGCCCATGAGTGCAGGCGCGTTGGCGGGGCCGACCGAATCGATCGACATGGGGAGCCAACCGTCGTTGCGGCCGCCGTTCCACGCGTGATGGAGCCCGGCCCACGAGTGGTCGGGGTCGTTGATGCACTCGCCGTCGAGGTTGGCGTCGTTCTCGGTGTCGAGGCGGAACGGCATCGTGTATCCGGACTTGGTCGGTCCGACGCCGGGTGCCCAGCCGTGCTGGCGCCACAGCGGCGTCGACTCGCCGAATCCTCGCACACCCGAGTAGGTGCCGAAGTAGTGATCGAAGCTGCGATTCTCCTGCATGAACAGCACGATGTGCTCGATGTCGTCGAGTGACCCGGTGCCCGCAGGGTCGGCCTGGGCGTAGGCCTTGTCGATGATCGGCGTGGCCCACGACGTGAGCAGCGCGCCCCCGCCGACCGCGGCAACTCTCGACAAGAACTCGCGGCGACTCAACCCACCGAACGGCATATCTGACATGCACACCCCTGATCAGATCGATTCCACCGTCGGTTTACGGGCTGCGTCCCCGCGGCAGAGCGTAACCGCCGAAGTCTAAGCCCCCTCAGTGAATACCGTTGAGCGTTCGCTCATACGCGGGGCGTCGAGGAGGTGGACAGCAGGCCGTCGGTGCAGGTGAACAGCAGGCCGTCGGTGCAGGTGAACGGCGAGCCGTCAGTGGATTGGGACGG
>NZ_DLSO01000046.1:40358-41341 GCF_002500165.1 Gordonia sp. UBA7860
GTCAGTGGATACTGCTCATCACCGCGACGACGACGCCGGCAACCACCAGCACCCCGACGCATATCGCCATCGCGATGGCGAGGCGTCGACGCTTGCGGTTGACGGCGTTGATACCCACGCCGATCGCGATGAGTATGGCCGCCGAGTAGAGCGCGATGGCAAGCGTGAGTACTGCGACCTCGCCCTGATCCGCGGCGAGGACCAGGGCGCTCGGTGAAGGCGTCATGCCCTCGAGTAGATCATTCGAGCTGATCCGTCAGCGGACGGGCACGACGATGCTGGGCGCACAGCCGCTTCTCCCGGCCTGCAGGACTACGGCGACGGGGTGGTGACCGTTGTTGTTGTCGTCGAGTCGGGAGTCGTCGACTGCGGCGGTGTCGAGTTGTCCGGGATCGATGAGGTGGAGCCCGTTGGGGCAGGGGTTGTGGTTGTCGTGGTCTCCTCGGAAGGAGTGCCGGTCGTCGATTCGGTTGTGGAGCTGGCAGATCGGGCGGATTCCGACGGCGAGGTCGGCGTCGTGCTCGATGTACTCGACGCCTTGTCTGCCGCCACCGCTGCGAGTACCGCCGGGGTCTGCACCTGCTGCGACGCCGCGACACGCGCGGCAGCAGTTGCCTTAGCCACGCCGTCGGGTTCCGGCGATCCCGCAGCACTGACGAGCTGGGTCTTCGCGGTCACCGCAGGCGTCTTGTTGAGTGCGCCCAACACGTCGTTCTTACCTGCGCCCAGGCTGCGATCCCAATTGGCCCAGTTGTGGACGCCATAGTTCGGAAGCGAGATCACCGACACCCCCGACTGCGCGAGCTGCAACTGCATGAGCACCGTCGATACCGCCGACAGGACTTCCAACGCGATGGCGTTGATCAGATCCGACTGCGAGAGCTTTGCCATATCGGCGGGACTCGGAAAGCCGCTTCCGGACGAGATGATCAGGGTCTGACCGTTTTGCTTGAGTTTGTCGATGTTCTTCGACGGATCGTTCG